>CAZDOL010000030.1:0-1795 GCA_964507075.1 uncultured Gammaproteobacteria bacterium | reverse complement strand
AGGGGTTGACCAACCTCTAACATAACATAATTCATAATGTCAACCACATTATTTATAGGCTGAATCCCTAAATTTCGCAATCTATTCTGCATTTCTAAAGCAGAAGGTTTGATAACAATATTATCCATTACAATCGCCATATAACGAGAACAAATATTTGGCTTTTGAATTTTAATATTCAATTTTAGTCTATCTTCTACTTCTCTTAAAACAGCCATCTGTGGCTCTTTAATTTTAGGCTTCAAACCTAAACCAGCCTTAATTTCTTTAGCAAACCCCCAATGATTAAATAAATCGGGCCGATGAGTAATAGACTTATTTTCAATTTCAAATAAAATATCATCTAAACCTAAAGCTTTAATTAAGGGCTCACCTACTACAAAATCTTTAGGTAAGATATAAATTCCTTTATCATCCGTGCCGATACCCAATTCTTGAGCAGAACAAAGCATACCTTTTGATTCTACCCCCCTAATCACGCTCGGTTTAATGGTTATGTTTCCTAGTAATATCGCTCCTGGAAGAGCTAAAGGAACTTTTTGGCCTTTTTCTATATTAGAAGCACCACAAACTATTTTTAATTTTTCTTTACCAATGTCAATCAAAACCAAATGCAATTTATCCGCATTAGGATGCCTGTTTATTTCTAAAATTTTACCAACCACAATTTTATTATTCAAACCTAAACCCAATTTCTGAAACCCCTCAACTTGCGCTACGTGCTTACTTAAAAAATTAACCATTTCTTCTGGTGATTTTTGTAAATTTGGTAAAAATTCTTTTAACCAATTATATGACAAAAGCATGACAATAAATTAAAATTGTTTAATAAACCTTAAATCTCCAGAATGTAGCCAACGAATATCATCAATCTGGTTTTTCATCATCACTAATCTATCCAATCCTATGCCAAAAGCAAAACCACTATACTGCCCCGTAGCATAACCAACGGCTTCATATACTTTAGGATGAATCATACCGCAGCCCAACATTTCTACCCATCCAGTCTGTCCACAGACCGAACATCCTTTACCCTGACAATTTAAACAAGAAAAGTCCATTTCAAAACTTGGTTCAGTAAAAGGAAAATAACTGGGACGAAGACGAACCTTAACCTCTCTCTCAAAAAGCAAACTCAAAAAACCACGCAAGGTGTATATTAAATTAGCTACACTCACTTCTTTATCAACGCAAAATCCTTCTATTTGATATAAAGTATGCTCATGCGAAGCATCAGTCGCTTCATTTCTAAAACATCTTCCAATTACGCAAACTCGTAAAGGTGGCTTTTCTTTTTCCATAACCCTTATTTGCATAGAAGAAGTGTGGGTTCTAAGCAACAATTTATATTTGCCTTTTTTAGATTTTAAAAGCGAGCTTTGGGGCGAATCTACAAAAAAAGTATCCCACATATCTCTCGCCGGATGACTGGCCGGAATATTAAGGGCTTCAAAATTATAATACTCTGTCTCTAATTCATTTCCATCTAGAATTTTAAACCCCAAAGAAGCAAAAATTTCAGCCACTTTAAAACGCATCTGTGTTAAAGGATGCAAATGCCCAAGTTCTACTTTTTCTCCTGGTAAAGTAATATCTCCTTGTTTTGCTGATTTTCCTTTTTGAGAAAAAGATAAACAATTTTTGGCTTTATTTATTCTTTCATCTATTTCTTGCAAAACTTTATTAGCCAAAGCGCCAATTTTAGGACGTTGAGAAATTGGTAAATCTTTTATCTCTCGTAAAATTTTAGTCAGTTTCCCTTCTCGCCTACCCAAATACTTCCGCCAAATAGCTT
>CAZDOL010000029.1:0-2372 GCA_964507075.1 uncultured Gammaproteobacteria bacterium | reverse complement strand
ATCTAATAATTCATGCAAACCCTTCATGACATTATCCATGTTATATAAGTCCTTATATGAAACCCATTTAAAATCTATGGCCTCTTCTTGTCGAAGTTTGGGTTTAAATATATTAGAAACAAACACTTTATAAACATAGCACTCAGCGAGCATATTATCGTGGTGAGCATTGTATTTACCGATATATTTAAAATCTTTCTTTGTGACCTTGACATTAACCTCTTCCCCAACTTCCCTTTGAACCGCACAGAGTGGTTCTTCATTTTTTTCAACTTTACCCCCCACAGGGCCCCAGGTATTGCCCTGATAAACCAAAGGATTCCTTTTGAGTATTAAAATCTTTTTACTTGGTGTTTCAAAAAAGCATATAGCAATTTTGACTAATGGTAAATTGTTCATATTCAAATTAATTTTTAGATTTTTATTTTTAATCTATTTTCTACTCAAAAGACAATCCCTTTTTTAAATATCTATTTCCTTGTTTTCTGCGCATAGGGCGTGTGTTGAGGTTTCCCCACCACAGAATTTTTCAACCAATCGCCCCAATTCTTCAGATATCAATTGAACATCCTTTTTGGAAACAGGCGAAAGCCCTTCTATGACAAGTATTACATTTTGAGTATTTTCAGTCATTTTAGATTTATCGCATTCACGCCAATTCCACCTGCGACATAAAACCTCTTTGCTGTCTACATATACAACCTCACCCTCTTTGGGATGATCTACTTCATCTGAATTAAGGCGAATAAATATTTCGTCTCCTTTGGCAAAACCCAAAATGATATCACCATCAATTTTATCTATATCGTCGCCACCAGCGGGTATCATATATTTTAAAGAAATATAGTTATATATATCAACAATTTTGTTAATATGTCGCAAATGAACTCCTTCAAGAACCATGCGATATAAGTTTTCGACAGAACAAGTGTATCTTTTTGGCTTGGCACCGAATGTCCTATATGCCTCTCTCCATACCTGAATTTTTGGTATCTCTTTTAGGGTTTCAAGATTATACTTTTCTTTTATCGTATTTGACAATTCAGATAACATACATAGAATGTCGGAATTCTCTCCTGAGTTATCTATTCCTTTTCCGACAACAACTCCAATATTCAAAGATGGATATTGTTCAAATATTTTGTTGTCAATTTTGAATTTCATAATCATTTAGGTTTTTATTTTATATAAAATTCATTTGACTGCGTAATTTCTGGCTGCAAAATTATATTGCTCAATAAAAATCTTTTTCAGAGGAATAATTGAATTTAATTCATAAAACACCAACACAGCTTCCCTATATTTCTCCTCATCGACACTACGATAAGATAAAGGCGCCAAATTATAAGCCAATAATATAGCATTAGTCATAATCCTTGCAGTTCTTTTATTCCCGTCTTCAAATGGTTGGATATAAGCTAAGCCCAAAAGAGCCATCAAGGCTTTGGCATAAGGAGACGGTGTTTGTGAAATCTTTTTTACTAAAATCTCTATTGCCTCATTAATTTGATAAACATTATCAAGGGGACGATAAATAGAACCAAGTATTCCTACTGGTTTTTTCCTCAACCCCTGACCAACATTTAACTTTTTAATAAGAATATAGTGTAATTCCTCTAAATTCTTTTTACTAATTGTCTTAAATTGATTTTTGTTCTGACGAATAAAATTAAAAGCATCTTTATGATTTAATATCATTTGAGTTTCGTCTTTTGTTTTATTGAGTGCAACTTTATTTTCTAAAAGCAATTTTTCCGTATCAAGAAGAGTATAAGTGTTGCCTTCAATTTTTGATGATTTCCAAGAAAGTTCAACAATCAACCGCTCTAATTCTTTTTTTTGAATGGCCCTAGGCACTTCTTTGGTCAAATGCTTGTATTCAATTGTCGCACTTTCCAAAACTTCTAACTCATCTTTTGAGAATATCTCTAGAGGAAATTCAGACAATAAATCAAAATTGTATTGCCTCAACCCATAACGTCTATCTGGTTCAACCAGACAATAATTTTCAGCATTAACATTAGCAAAAATTCTACCCAAAGTACTGATAGAATAATTAGTAGACCTCCCCGAACCCGATATCTTCAAAATTCCCACAGCAAGTAATTTAGAAATAAGTCTCTTTATGGTAACCAAAGAGACTTCTTCCCCTAACTTGGTTATCTCAGCATAAACCATTGAGGAAGAAAGCTGATCATTCTTTAAAAAAATTGAAGCTATTTTTTGTTGCCTTTGATTGAAGTTAATCATAATCGTATCATATTGATACAATAATCGTATCATATTGATACGAAAATAGCAAGTACTAATTTATAAATTTTTATTTTTAATCAATTTTTTGCAGGTCGGACCTGCAACTACTAATCGTCTTT
>CAZDOL010000028.1:0-2700 GCA_964507075.1 uncultured Gammaproteobacteria bacterium | reverse complement strand
TTTTTATTTTTAATCAATTTTTTGCAGGTCGGACCTGCAACTACTAATCGTCTTTTGATAGATTTTTTCATTATTTGTTAAATTTGGTTTTTTATAATCCAATCAATATCTTCTTTCGCTTTTTCTATATTCCTCATTCCTTGTCCAAACGGATAATATACAGGAAATACTTTAACAAGCCGTTCATTAATCTCGACTAGTTCATGCTTTTTTCTATACTCCGAGACTTTAATACTTTTGTCCAATAAAATTGAACTTACTTGATTACCAAAAGTTATGATTACCTTCGGATTAATGCTATTAATCTCATCTATAAATAAAGTTAAATATTCTTTAAAAACTTCATTTTTAAGTGGTCTTGCGTCAACCTGAGTGGCTTTTGATAAATTGGTTATGTATAGGGAATTATCTATGACTTCTCTATAGACTTTCTCTGCAAATTTATAATCCCAGTCTTCCGGCTTTTTCTCATTAATTTGATTAAAAAGGTCTTCATCAAATAAATCAAGTTGGTATAACATTTTCCATACATTTTTGGCACCTATCCAAGGAGCTTTCAAACCATTCCATTCTTTGTTTGATGAAATATTTTTACCAGTTGGATTCATAAATACCAAACACAATTTGGGACTATTAATTTGCCCTGCACCATAAACTGCGTCTAGATTTTTATCTCCGTGTATAACTTGCAACCTATCAAATTGTTCTATCAAATTAGTAACTTGCATATTATATAAAATAATTAAATTTTAAATTTCTCGCCAATTTTCCAAACATTCTTTTCCCTAAAGGCAGGAATTGTTTGTCGGCGTGCCGCATTTAATGTTGATGTAACTGACTTTTTGTGTTGTTTGGCATAATCGGTTAAAGAAATAATCTTTTCTCCTTTTAAATAAGTAATTCTTTTGTGTAGTGATTCCGCAAGGGCAAAAAAAATAATTTTTCCTAATGTCTTATAATTCTTATTTTCGCGATAATCTCTAAAGGATTTATAATATTCTTTTTTTTCTTTGTTGCGAATGATAATAATCGGAAAACCAAAACACCTTAATTGATGGTTTAATAACACGCGGCCAATACGACCATTACCATCACAAAAAGGATGAATGCCCTCAAATTCAAGATGAAATTTAACGACCTTATCTATAAAATATTGTATCAAATTGCTTGAATATTCAAATAATAATTCTTTAATCATGAGTTTCACATGTTCGGGAGCTGGAGCAATATAAGTTCCAACCCTAACGTATTCACCTTTCTCTCTAAATCGACCAGCAATATTATCGTCGATACTAGCAATGAGTATTTTGTGAAGTAAAAGAATTATTTCTTCTGTGATTTCTGCGTTTTCTAAATTTTTCTTAGTGTAATCAATAACACGCGCCAAATTTTTCGCTTCAAAAACTTCACGCAAAGAAACATTGCGAGAAATTTCCATTTCCATAAGGATTTTTTCTGTTTCTTTGAGGGTAAGAGTAGAATTTTCAATAGCATTAGAATTATACACGCTTTCTGATATTTCCACTTCATCTATCATGCCCAAAAGAGATTCTTTCCCTTTACTCAAGGAATTATATTCTTTTTGGAGACTTTCTATCTTTTTTTTACTCGGATTATTTATAGTCATATATAATATTGTATATCATTCACGTTTTTTTGTCAATAACCCGTGAATTGTTAGTAAAAATGACTAATATTCACGGATATTAACGATTTCTAATAAAAAAATAATAACTATTTATTTAAATTTTTGTTTTTAATCCATTCTCTTGTAATCCATTTTTTTATCAAAGCCTCTTCAACATCAATCTTTAATTCATTGGCAATCACAAGAATCAGTCCCAAAACATCCGATAATTCTTTAGACAATTCTTTTTTTGATATCTGTGGTGATAAATATTTTGCTGGTCTGCATCTTTTTTTATACACTAAGTATGATTGTATGAATTCCCCAAACTCCTCAGATAATTTTAATAATAAATAATCATCACTGACTTCGATATTATCTCTCTTTAAATTATCTAAAAATACTTTAGAAGCTTTTTTTTGTAATTGTTTTATTTCCATATTAAAATAATTAATTTTTAATTTTTATTTTCTCTGTGACGGAACCACAGGGGTCCCTCTTTATGTTAGGCAGCCTTCTTTTTTGTTCTTTAGTTTAAGTACCAAATGAAGTAATTGAGGATGCTGGCAAAACTCACCCAAAGGAAATAAGGAATTAAAAGATATGTTGACCATCTGTTAATCTTCCAAAACTTAAACATTAAAATAATGATGAAAAGCCAGATAATAACGATATTTATTAAAGCTAATTTAGGATTTTGAAAGCCAAAGAATATTATTGACCAAATAGCATTAAAGAATAAATGTACCCAAAACAAAAACATTACTGATTTTATTTTCTTCCCTTCTTTAATCCTTTGCCAAATTAAATAAATGCTTATACCCATTAAGATATAAAGGATTGTCCAGGCTGGGCCAAAGACCCAATTGGGCGGACTAAAGCTTGGTCTCTGTAAAGAAGCATACCAAGTCGGTATTGCCGAGACAGTAAAAAGCGCGCCAATGAGTCCCGCTAATTGAGGTAAGGCGAGAGAAATAATCAAACGTTTATAATTCATAAATTTGATATATTAAACTTTGAATTTTTATTTTTAATCAATTTTTTGGCTTAAAATAGAGGATATAGAATGGGGT
>CAZDOL010000027.1:1774-2901 GCA_964507075.1 uncultured Gammaproteobacteria bacterium | reverse complement strand
TTGTTGAGCGGTTTCATTGTTTGGTTCAAGTTCTAAAGATTTTCGGAAATATTTTTTTGCCTCAATTATATCGCCCCTTTGTTCATAAAGCAATCCAATCACTAATGGCCAGGTAGAGTCTTGGGGGGATAAGATCATGCCATGTAAATTTTTCTCAATTGCCATATCTATATCGCCTTGTTTGTAATAAATATCAGCAATTTTTTTCCAAATATTTGGTCGGCCCAGAGGAACTAATTTCAGGGCTTGAACATACATTTGTTCTGATTTATCCCAATTTTCTATATTAAAATAAATATGACCAAGCTTCTCATAAACCTCCGACATTTCAGATTTAATCATATTCTGATGTAATAATAAAGTTCGAGAATTAATTTGAGGATATAGATAAAAAGCCTGCCGGCATATTTCTAATGCTATTGGCCAATCTTCTTGGTCAATTTTTAATTGGCACCAATTTTTATAAATGCTGGCCATTCGAGGAGAAATGTTTGTCACTTCTCGAAAAATTTCATCAGCTATTAAAAAATCTTCTAAATTTTTGGTCAGCCCAGCTTTAGTTGTATATATTTGAGCCAAATTTTTCATAATTCTGAGATCTATGTTCTTTTGAGGAATTTTATTCATCGCCTCGATAGCTAAGTCAATAATTTGAATCTTAGCTTCTGGGTTATCATAAAAATCTAACCCATCCTTCAAATCAGTAGCAAAATTAGTTTGATAAAATGATTCATAAGGTTGATAAGATAAAACTTGACCATAGTGATAAAGCATTTCTGGCCAGCTCTTGCCATTCTTATACTGTATCACTTTTCTAAAGTGAGCATCTGCTAAAAAAACTTGTAAACTAAAATGCCAAACAGACATAGTTGAAAAAACTATCAATAAAACAATCAAAATTATTCTGATAAATAAACGCATAAATAAAACATTAGAGCATGAGAACATTGGAACATTAGAACAATCAACAATCAGAATTTAATTCGTTTTTTTGTATTTTAGTTATTCTCAATATTATTGCCATATAGCCCCAAAAATAAATAGCCGTGGGAATAACATGAAAAGAAAACTGAAGAGAAATGAGATAACCGAACAAGCCGGTCAATAAAACCAAAACAATTAATCTA
>CAZDOL010000027.1:0-1674 GCA_964507075.1 uncultured Gammaproteobacteria bacterium | reverse complement strand
ACTGAATTACGTAAATTAGCTAAAGTTTTCAAACGGTAAAGCAGAAAAGAATCATTGGCGTTAGTTTGGGGAGGAAAACAATTAACATAAACACCAAAAACAATAATAAGGATAAATAGAATTAATAAAAGTAAAGCTAGTCTTTTCTGTTTTTGTAAAAAATTATAAATAATACTAAAAAAGAAAAAAGATAAAAATAAACCTATCCAGGCGCCTCGGCTCTGGGTTAAGACCAAGGAAAAGACTAAAGCAAAAAGCAAACTCATAATTAAACCTGCTTTTAATTGTTGTCGAGGGCTCTTGTCTTCTTTGAGTTTATGAAAAATATTTATAAAAAAATAAATAATAATCGGAGCGATTAAAAGTAGCCAAGAGCCTAAAAAATTAGGTTGTCCAATTGTAGAAAAAATCCTAAAAGTTTGAGAAGGTGGTTCTAGCCAATCTACAAAATCAAAATTCAAAAATTGACAAAAACCATAGATAATGATAATCAAAGAGGAGAATAAAATAATTTTAAAAATTCTTTTAACTTGTTTATTATTCTTCAAATTAAAAAACAATATCAAAAAGAAAACAAAAAAATGGAGCCAAGTCAAATAGCCCATCTTCCGGGCATAGCTTCCCCAAAAACTACGATAAGGTGACTGAGAAAAAAGAGTGGCTAGTCCGAGAACAATAATAAAGATGAGGACTGGGAGAAGAATCCGAAATTTACGGAAACCGAGCTTCCAATTGGAAGCTCGGTTTCCAAAACTTAAAATAAGTTTCGTTAACCAAAAAAATAAAATTACCTCAGTTAAAAGGCAAAATAAAAAATACTGACTAATTACAAAATCGCTATAACAAATAAGAGAAAAATAAATAGGACAAAGCCCAAAAATCAAAAGCCAACCAACTTCAATAATCTTGTCTAGAAACATGGAAATTCCTTTTCTGATCATATTATCCATTATATCAAATATAAATAAATATCCAAACAAAAAATCCGCTTTCCGTTAAAAAACGCGGATTTTTATTTTCTTTAAAAAATATTCTCAAAACTAGTTGACCATACCAGATGGAGTAGCGGTATGAGCCCCAGCTGAAATTTGTCCAATAGCCGCACCGACACAATAGGTAATACTATAACTCACCCCGTCACCACCATCATTGGTGTAAACATAGGCACTAGTTCCAGCGCAACCACCATCATCATAAGGAGCAGGATTTAATGGAACAACGCCCATATAAGTCACCGTAGTTCCACATTCATCGGCAAATCCTGTATCGCTTAAACAAGCCGCATCGCCTGCTGAGCCGAGATGAACATTAGTTCCGCTTGGATAGTCACTATTATCTAAATAGTAGAGTTCCAAAGCTGTTTGGATTTGTTTAATGTCCGAAATACGACGAGCATCTCTAGCACGAGCTCGAGCGTTATTTAACGAAACAACAGCTAAAGCAGCTAACATACCCATAATTGCGACTACAACCAAAAGTTCAATTAGAGTAAAACCTTTTTTGTGATTTTGTTTGTTTTTCATAAATTAACCTTTAAATATTATTTATTTATAAAAAAATATAATGTTGTCTTTGTTGCGTTAACAGTATACCATATTTTTAAAAAAAGTTATACACAGGCAAATAATTTAAGTTTGGAAACCGAGTTCCCAAATAACTCGCTATTGTGGGGAT
>CAZDOL010000026.1:0-3701 GCA_964507075.1 uncultured Gammaproteobacteria bacterium | reverse complement strand
CTAACTGTGTTATAAAAGGAAATATCTCTGAACATGGATATGGCAAAACATATTTTCCTCCAGGTTGTGCTAATTACAAAAGAACGAAAATTGATTTTGAAAAAGGGGATATGTATTTCTGCACCGAAGAGGAAGCCGAAGCCGCAGGTTTCACAAAAGCAGAAAGTTGCCATTAATTTTTTGAAGGAAAAATAGTTAAGATAAGAATGAAATTGTGGATAATTTTATTTGACAGCTTGTTTCACTTATGATACAATATTGTTATATATATGAAATACGGAGCAAGGAAAAATTTACTTGAAGAATTAAAACCCTTATCTTTTTTTAAAAAGGAACATATTTACTATTTGGGCAAAAACGAGAAAAGTTATAACCTCAAAGACAAAACGATTGATACATATATTAGTCGTTTTTTAAAATATAAAGAAATTATTCCACTTAAAAGGGGAGTATATACGTCTGCAGATTTTTACAACAAGAACAAAGGTGATATTTCTTATTTGTTTTATCTTGCTAATGTTTTACGCACACCATCATATATAAGTTCATGGACAGCGCTTCAGTACTATAACCTTACTACTGAATCAATACACACTATTACATCAATTACCCCTAAAGTTACTAGATCATATAAAACAAAGGCTGGTAATTTTATATATCGGTCTATACAGAAAGATTTATTTTCAAATTTTTGTTCAAAAAAAGGAGAATTTAATTTTTTTATTGCATCTCCATCAAAAGCGCTTTTTGATTTGCTTTATTTTAAAACAAGACAGTTTCGTGGAATACGGTTTGAAAATATAAGAGCGATAATTGAAGGATTGCGTATTGATATTGATGAAATGACAAATACAGAGCAGAAAATTTTTTTCTCTATGATAAAAAATTATATGCATTATGAATAATCAAATACTCATAACCCTTAAAAGGAAATTCAACGAACTTATTGAATATGGAGAAGTTGAAGTTGAAACACAGCGAAATGCTCTTAAAGAAGAGTTGCAGTTTTATGTTCTAAATTTTATTTATCATCATTCAGAGTATAGTAATTGGATTATGTATGGTGGTTCTGCGCTTCGTATATGTCACGGACTTGATCGGATGTCTGTTGATTTAGATTTTGAAATTACACATTCAATATCAGAAATTTTTCTTAATAAGCTAAAAAAAGAAATAGAAACGCATTTTAGAGATACATACAATTTCGGGTCAGAATTATTGACCATCAAAATAACAACAGGCAGGGGATTACTTTTACGTTTTCATATCGGCGATGAATTGGGAATTAACCATCCATCAAAACAGATACATGTCAAAATTGACCTTAACCATTTTGTTGCGCCAAAGACAGTGACTGAATATAGACCCATAAACCACGACCAGTTCTCCTTTGTTATTAAGATATATAATATGTCTGCTCTTATGGCTAGTAAAATTGTCGCAATTTTTTTACGAGGACAAAGAGGAGTAGGTAAAATAATATATGAAGAGAAGGGGCGCGATATATATGATTTATTGTGGTATATGAATAAAAAAATTGTTCCTGATTTTGATTATCTTATCGCCAAAAACATTGATGCAAGTAACCCGAAGGACCTTTTCGACAAACTTACGATAAAAATATTAAATAATAAAAAAACTGATGACAATCTCAAAGAAGACCTTTCCTGTTTGTTTATGAATCAGACATACATTGAAAATTGGCTTAAGAACTGGAGAGAGAATTATCTACACTTCATGGAAGAATATAAGATTAATACGATTACTACATTAAAAAATATTAAGATTTATCAAGATTTTCATACTGATATTTTTTCTTTCATATATAATTACAACACAGATGACGGAAATTTAGTAAAAATTGTTTATAAAATTAGTGATTACTGGATTGAATTTCAAAAAGGAAGTTTGAATATAGCTATAGATGAAAAAATTAAAAATATAATTGAACTTGATAATAATGGAATTAGTAATAAAATGGATTCACAAGACAAATTAATGCAGTATGTTGCTCTTTTTTATCAAAAAACAGAAAATTATCTCAAGAAGACTAATCGTATAATACTTAGTAATACTATTATGACTAAATTAATAAGAATGACTGCAAAAAATTTAAATCAAAAAGAACAGATTTTGCTCAACAAATCCGCTCTGCTCTCTTGCGAACTAGACGATTTATTAAAATAAAAAATATGGCAAATTTGAGCACAATTGAAAAACAAATATTGGAAAAACTTTTTCAAATGGAAGGTGGTTATGTTTTGAATTTTTCCGATCGCACAATAGGCGAATTTTTTAGAGATGATGTAGGAATTGATATTTGTGCTCAAAAATATAACTACGCCAGTGTGTAAGAAAAAGGTGTCAGGAACCTTTTTGTAAATATTTCTTATATAATATATCTAAAACAAGAAAAAGGTGTCAGGAACCTTTTTGTAAATATTTCTTATATAATATATCTAAAACATGGGAAGAGTATTACGAACAGATGTAGGTGATTATGTTTATCATGTATTAAATCGAGCAAATGCACGTGTACAAATTTTTGATAACGATAAAGATTATCAAATTTTTGAGCAAATATTAACAGAAGCAAAAGAAAAATACGATATGCGATTATTGGCATATTGCATTATGCCGAACCATTGGCATCTTGTGGTATACCCAAAGAAAGATGGAGATCTTTCAAAATTTATGAATTGGCTTACTTTAACACACACTCAACGTTGGCATGTAGATAAGAAAACAACAGGACAAGGTCATCTTTATCAAGGGAGATATAAATCATTTCTTTGTCAAAATGATAATCATTTTCTTACTTTAGTGCGTTATGTTGAAAGGAACGCACTAAGGGCTAATTTGGTTAGCAAAGCAGAAGAATGGAAGTGGGGGAGCGTTTATTGCAGAGAGCATGGCACATTAAAACAAAAAAAGTTGCTCTCGTCATGGCTAGTGGAGGAACCAAATAATTATTTGGCCTGGCTTAATTTACCCCAGACAGAAGACGAAGAGAATGCTATCGCAAAATCAATCACAAGAGGAAATCCATATGGAAATAGTAGTTGGAGTAAAAAAGTTATTCATAAATTTAATCTTGAAACGACAATTAGAAGTATAGGAAGGCCAAAAAAAGGTTCCTGACACCTTTTTTTCCACAGATGATATTAGATTAGAATTAACGGGCGATACAAACGACCAATCCAAGAATAAGGAGGTGTGGGAGGAATCATATCATCTTTTAGAAAAATATTTAAAAGAAGGGAATACTGTGGTTTTTGATGCCACTTTCGCTAAACTGAGTACGCGAGAAAAATGTATAAGTTTAGCTCATAAATTTGGGGCTGATAAGATTCAAGGAATATATATAGATTCGTCAATGGAGATTGCTAAAGATAGAAATTCCAACAGAGAACGCGTTGTTCCAGAACATATCATAGAGAGCATGCACAAAAATTTGAATTTAAATCCTCCGGAAATGCAAGAGGGATTTGATTCTATATTTACACTTGATGAGTATCATCAATTTATAAAAACAGAACTAAAAACTAAAGAAAAAAATAAGGAGAAAGAATTTAAAATAAAAATAAAATAAAGAGTTTTTATAGAAAATTTGAAAATATAAAAATGATAAGAGTAAATAATTTAAGCAAAAAATTTAATAATTTTACAGCAGTAGATAATATTTCTTTTGAGGTAAAAAA
>CAZDOL010000025.1:0-3874 GCA_964507075.1 uncultured Gammaproteobacteria bacterium | reverse complement strand
GAAAGCATTTGGCAACAAATTATGAAATGCTTTTGGCTGCTAAAGGAACGCCTGATATTAATTTAACTGATTGCAACATTAATAATGTTCACACGCCCGCAACCACAGGGCAGTATACCAATTGTGTTTCTGACGCTGGCGCGTATGATTTAATTGGTAATGTTTGGGAATGGACAGACAATGTAATTAATAACGGGCTTCATCCAGCTACTGGGATAGCTTTACCTTTGACAAATTATATCACTGGTTTAGATGTTTATGGATTGCCAACTTCAACTTCAGGTTCTTCTACTGCTGATTACAATTATGACAAGTTTTGGATTACCGTTACTGGTTATCGTGGCTTCCTCCGCGGTGGCAGCTGGCGCAGTACTTCCAATGCTGGCTTGTTCGCCCTTCTCCTGAGCTACGCTCCGTCTACTTCGGGCAGCGACATTGGGTTTCGCTGCGCCAAGTAGTTTTACCGCTTTACCCCGTGAGATAGCGAGCTCTGCGAGCTCTATCTCACGGGGTTGTCCCCGTGAGATAGCGAGCTCTGCGAGCTCTATCTCACGGGGTTGTCCCCGTGAGATAGCGAGCTCTGCGAGCTCTATCTCACGGGGTTGTCCCCTTTATATATGTATTATGTTTATATTTTACAAAGCAAACAAGACGGATATTTTTATGTTGGCTATACTATCAACATCCAGAAAAGAATTAAACAGCATAATCTTGGATTAGTACGTTCTACCAAGAATCGTATACCTTTTCATTTAGTATATTTTGAAGGCTGTTTTAATCAGCGGGATGCGTTAAAAAGGGAAAAATATCTAAAAACAGCATGGGGAAAACGATATATCAAGAATCGCTTAAAGCATTTTCTATTTCTAAAATAATTTTTAGAATAATCTAAGTTGTTTACCCCGTGAGATAGCGAGCTCTGCGAGCTCTATCTCATGGGGTGAACCTCCCTTACGTTTAAGCTCCTTAACAAATTCAGCAATTTCTTTTTGGTCTTTGGCTGTTAATGGTTGTCCGAAAATACTTTTTCTTAACCGATAAGAATCAGCGTGTTGGATATGAGCTAACCAGCAGGTAATTGATATTTGAACTTTTTTCTCTTTTATTTTTCCATCATTTAAAAGTTTTTGAAATTTTTTAAGCCGTTTTCGGAATTTTTTGACATTTCTTCCTCTGACTAATTTAAAATTTTTAAAAATAATATAACCAAGAAAATCTACTCCTATTTTAGTTGGATAAATACTGACTTTTTTAGGATGTAAAGTTAAATAACGGGTTTCATATAATAAATTTTTGATTATAGGAATAAGATTGTGAAGATATTGTTTATTGGGTCCTAAAATTAAAAAGTCGTCCACATAACGCAAATAATATTTTATCTTTAGCTTTTCTTTAACAAAATGGTCAAAATCATTGAAATAGATATTAGCAAAAAGTTGGCTTGTTAAATTGCCTATTGGAATGCCTCTTGGTTTTTTTGTGTGATAATATGAATTTTCAGGGAAGAGATAATCATATTTACTGTCAGATTCATAAGATAAAATTATTTTCTTTAAAAGCCAAAGAGTATCTTTGTCGGGAATAGTTTTTGTTAATATATTTAAAAGGAGCTTTTGGTTGATAGACGGAAAATATTTTGAAATATCGCATTTTAACGCGTAGTCATTCCCATTTTTCCTTAAAAATTTTTGTAAACGTTTTACTCCTTGATGCGTTCCTTTGTTGTCGCGACAAGCAAAAGTGTCATAGATGAATTTGGAATCAAAAATTGGTTCAAGGACAGAACAAATAGCATGATGAACAATTCGGTCAACAAAAGGAGCGGACGCAATTTGCCGCAATTTAGGGTCATAAACTTGAAAAAAATGATATTTGCCGGGTTGATAAGTTTTATTTAAAAGAGCTTGATGCAGGTTAAGAATGTTTGTCCCAAGATTTTTTTTAAAAATAAGAACATAAGAGCGATAACGTTTATCAGAAGAGGCCCGTTCAAACGCTTGAAGAAGATTTTTTTGTTGGATGATTTTAGAATAAAGAGGAGTTTTGATGTGAATAGCCATGAAAAAATTAAAGATAAAAAATAAAAAATTCAAGGAATACAAACGATATGCGTGGCTTCATCCGCGGTGGCAACTGGAACAATACTTCCAATGCTGGCTTGTTCGCTCTTAACCTGAACAACGCTCCGTCTAATACGAACAACAACATTGGGTTTCGCTGCGCCAAGTAGTTTTTATTCGGGGTTGTCCCCGTGTAGCCAGAGTTAATAAATTTCTTTTCAAGGATTTATTGAGCGAGCGTTTCATAAACTACAAAGTTTGTTTTACCAGCCCATCATGGATTGTCTCTAATGTTGAGATAATAGGGCAAAGATAAAAAATTGCAAGCGCGAGAGAGTATTTTACTAATTTAAAAGAAAATTTGAGCTTGCTATTTAACCGCTAAATTATTATGGTTCAGAACAGAAGGAAGATTCATCACCTTGAAGTTCGCCAGAAATATCAGGATTTTTTAAAGTGGCTTTTTAATAAAATTAGTCGTTTTCCGAAAACGCAAAAATTTATTCTTGGAGAAGAAATTGGAAGATTAAGTTTAGAAATTTTAAAAGATTTGATTTTTATTCAATACGATTCTAAGTCAGGGCAAGAAGAAAATTTAAAACAGTTTAATTTAAAATTGGAAAATTTTAGGGCTTTAATGAGTTTGGCCCACGAAATCAAGTTAATGGGCAGACAGGGATTTTTATTTCAAGAACAAAAGGTTGATGAAATAGGCAGAATGGTTTATGGGTTGGTTAAGGTGTAGATGTCGGGTAAAAATAGTAAGAAAATATGAACACAAATCGACAAAAGAATTATGCTTTCATAGATAGTCAAAATTTAAATCTTAGCATTCAAGAGTTAGGATGGAACTTGGATTTTGGTAGGTTTTATGTTTATCTGAAAGACAAGTACAAGATTGTCAAGGTGTTTCTTTTTATCGGATATGTTGCAGGAAATGAATCCTTATATACTTTTTTACAAGAATCTGGTTATATTGTTATTTTTAAACCAACATTAGAATATAAAAAAGAAGGAAAGAGATATACAAAAGGAAATGTTGATGCTGAATTAGTGTTGCATGCCATGATTGAATATCCGAATTACAATAAAGCAATTATTGTATCGGGCGACGGCGATTTTCATTGTTTGATTGAATATCTATCCAGGCAGAAAAAACTTTTGCATATTTTTATTCCAAATTCAAATAAATATTCGGCTCTTTTACGAAAATTTCGTAGTTATTTTGTATATATGAATAGCCTGAAAGAAAAATTAGGCAAACCCCGTGAGATACGAAATTATCTAACGGGGCAAACAAAAAAGAGGGAGTAACCTTCGGACGAAACCTTAGGTGTGCCCTCTTATCGTGATTGTATATATTATAGATATACTTCACGGAAAGTCAACATCCTTCTGTGCATAACTTTTCATGTCTGGACATCGGGTAAAAATAGTAAAAATAAAAACAGTAAAAAATATGAAAGGTTTAATTTTGGAACCAAAAATTGAAGAAAGGTTTTTAATGAAAACGCTGGCAGTTTTGATATTGGCGGTTTGTTTTGGGTTTTCTTTTGTTTTTAATGCCTCAGCGCAACAAGCTCGAAATTTTACGGTTCAAAGCGCTGCTGGCGTGCCATTTTTCTTTATTGAGGGGGATAATGGCAAGGTTGGTATTTCAACAATAAATCCTGGATATAGATTGGATGTTTTATCTCCAGACGGACTTGATTCATATATAGGTATTCGACGTTTTGATGGAGATGTTCCAGTTGGCATTATACTTTCCACAGGAGCCAGCACTCCTCTTTGGTCAATGTATGTTGATGGAAGTT
>CAZDOL010000024.1:0-3962 GCA_964507075.1 uncultured Gammaproteobacteria bacterium | reverse complement strand
TGTTCCAATGTTCCAATGGCTTATCTATTTAGTGGTCATAATGCTACGTTTGTATGAATCCAGGTTATCTAAAGCCATTCCGGTGCCCTTGGCTACTGATAATAACGGCTCTTCTGATAAATAAGCTGGAACTCCAATAGCGTTTGTAAGCAATTTGTCTAGATTCTTTAAAAGAGAGCTTCCTCCCGATAAAACCATACCTTTACTCATCACATCTGCGGATAATTCAGGTGGAGTATCATAAAGCACTGATTTAACGGCTGTAATAATAGCAGCTAATTCCTCTTGAATAGCCTCTGTGACGTCATCAGAATTAATAGTAATAATACGAGGTAATCCCAAAATCATATCTCGCCCTTTAATATCTAATTTTAATTTTTTTTCTAACGGCAATGCTGAGCCTATTTTAATTTTAATTTCTTCTGCGGTTCTTTCCCCTACTGCCAAATTATATTTCTTGCGAATAAAATTAGCGATAGCTTCATCTAATTTATTGCCAGCAACTCGCACTGAAGTACAGGCCACAATTCCTCCTAATGAGATAACAGCTGCTTCTGTGGTTCCTCCGCCAATATCAATAATCATGTGTCCTGAGGCCGAACCAATAGGGATATTAGAACCAATAGCGGCAGCAATCGGTTCTTTGATAATATATGCGGCCTTTGCTCCTGCTTTCATAGTAGCATCTACAACAGCTCTCTTTTCGGTGGATGTGATGCCACCAGGAACAGCTACCATTACTTCTGGACGGAAAAAACTAAAACGTCCAATGGCCTTACCAACAAAATAACGCAACATAGCCTCAGTGCTTTTGTAATCAGCAATTACGCCATCTTTCAAGGGTCGCATGGCAATGATAGTATCTGGAGTTCGTCCTATCATTTCCTTGGCATCATCACCAACAGCCAAAATGCTCTTATCTATAGTGGAAATAGCAACAACCGAAGGTTCGTTAGTAACAATTCCCTTATTTGGTAAATAAACCAAAATATTAGTTGTGCCCAAATCTATGCCTATTTTTTTTACAAACATATATTAAACAAAAATTTAATTTTTAACCATTGCCTCCTTGTATTTCAAATACTCCTTGAATAAAATAGAAAGAATTGTCGCAGCTGGCACAGCTAATATCATGCCTAATGGCCCAGCTATCTTTCCTCCAATTAGTAAAATAATAATAATGACTAATGGGTCAAGCCCAACGGCTTTATGCATTATATATGGAGTAATTAATATATTTTGAATTTGTTGAATAACAATATACAGGATGATGACAATCAAGGCTAATGTAGGAGAAGCCAAAAATGCAATCATTACAGCTGGAACACCTCCCAACCAAGGACCGATATAGGGAACAAGTTCTGTTAGTCCAGCGATTATGGCTAAAGTTAGGGCAAACTTAACACCCAACACAGATAAACCAATATATGTTAATACACCGACAAACAAACAAAGAATTAATACGCCACGACCCCAATCGCCAATTTCTTTTTGGCTGGATGTCGCAAAATTTTGAAACAATTTTTTATACTTAACTGGCAATAAAGAGCCAAAACGAGATTGCGTTTCCTTTTTCCTAACCGATAAATAAAAAGCAATAATTAGAATCATCAAAAAAGAAATAATTTGCCCTGCAACACTTCCTAATAAAGAAAAAAATGCTTTACCACTAATGGGCGATGTGTTTAACCACTGGTTTAATAAACCTGAAAATTGCATTTGTGTTTCAGTTGACGCATTAGCTAATAATGATTGCAAAAATACTGGGACTTGCTCTATAAAAAGTTTAGTCTGGCTAATTGCCATAGGCACTACTGCCCAACTAATTAATCCTAAAATAAGAAAAATAATAATAAAAACAAAAAAGGCGCCCAACCAACGAGGTATTTTCTTGCGCTCAAAATAATTCACTATTGGAGTAATAATTGTTGCCAAAAGCCCAGCCACTAAAACTATTAAAATAACATCACGAATAATATACAAAAACCATAATCCCAAACAAATGCCCACAATTTTTATAATTGACCAAATATCAGGCTTAATGATTGTAATTTTTTGTTCCGACATAATAATATATTAAATAATCTCTAATAAAATTTTATGTTCCCATGTTCTAATGTTCCCATGTTCTAATGCTCTATCATTATATCCCTTCTTCTAAAACTCGCAAGAAGGGGGCCGAACTTTTAAAGGGGCCTATAACGGCCAAATTAAAACTATTTTTTCTAAAAAGACGATTAGCCAGTATTTTAATGTCCCCTACCTTAACCATTTTAACTCTCTTTAATCTTTGCTGAGGAGTTATCATTTGTTTTAGAAACAAGCCTTGTCTGGCATACCAAGAGCTCAAAACTGAAGAATCTTCTAAAGACAGAAGCATAACTCCTTGAAAATAATCTTTAGCTCTTTTAAGTTCTTCTCTGCTAACGCCGTATTTCTTTATTTTATTTAATTCCTCTAAAATAACTGTTAAAGTTGAAGAGACCTTTTCTTTGTCTACGCCAGCTCTAATGGCATAACTTCCTACATCTTGATAGGAATTCAAATCTGTTTTAATAAAATAAGCCAATCCTCTTTTCACCCTAATCTCGCCAAAAAGACGAGAGCTCATATTTCCTCCTAAAATAATTGACAAAAGGAGCAAAGTTTCTGTTTTGGAATCGCCATAAGGACAAAAAGAAAAACCACCTAAAGCAATTTGTGCTTGCTTAACATCTCTTGTTAGAACTTGAACCCTATTACCTTGCTTCCCTTTGGAGCGAAAAACTTCATATTTATTTTTTCCCTTTTTTCCTAAATTATTAGCAAAATATTTTTGGCTTAATTTGATTATGTGCGACTTATTAATATTGCCCGCCACTGCCATAACCATCTGGCTGGGCTGATAAAATTTATCCCTATAATCAATCAATTTAGTTAAACTCATTTTCTTAATATCTGTACTACGACCACTTATTGGCTTGCCTAACATGTGATTGTGATAAAGTGTCTCCTCAAAAAATTCGTCAATATATAGCAAGGGATTTTCTTCATACATCTTTATCTCCTCCAAAATGACATTTTTCTCTTGTTTAAATTCAGATAAATCAAAAAGAGAGTGGAAAAGCATATCTGAAACAACGTCAAAACTAACATTCACTTTATCAGCCGTAGTTTTAACCCAATAGCCAGTATGATCTTTGGATGTAAAAGCATTAAATTGAGCGCCAATTTTATCCAATTCTTTAGCAATAGCTAAACTGCTGGGCCGACGCGAAGTTCCCTTGAACATCAAATGCTCAATAAAATGTGAAGCTCCGTATAAGCCATTATTTTCATAACGAGATCCTGCCGGAAGCAAGACTAAAATAGTGGCTGTTTTGGTGTTTTGCGCTGGAGCTGTAATTAGCTTAAAACCATTTGAAAAAACTTTCTCAGAATACATAAATTAGGTAATTGGTTAATTAGGTGCTTGGGTAATCAGGATTCTTTGCCTATTAGGTGCCTGGCACCGAAGTTTGGTCGCCGCAAACTTGTTCTGACATTGTGTTCCAAGACCGAAATTCAAATTTACCCATATTTTGGGTAAAAATTCATATTCTCTTTTTTAAAAAATCTACAAGAGTGTCAATATTAATTCGCTCTTGTTTCATTGTATCTCTGTCGCGAATCGTAACTTTCTTGTCTTCTATACTATCAAAATCAACAGTCAAACAATAGGGGGTTCCTATTTCATCTTGACGACGATAACGACGACCAATTGAAGAGGTTTCGTCATATTGAACTGCCCAATATTTTCTAAGATTGTGATAAATTTCTTTAGATATTTTAGATAAAGGATCTTTTTTGCTTAAAGGTAAAACTGCTATTTTAATAGGAGCTAAATTGTGATGAAGATGCAAAACCATTTCTTTTTCTTTATTAGATTCAGTAGTAGTTGTTCTCCCTCCTTCTATTTCGGTATAAGCGTCAATCATAAAAGC
>CAZDOL010000023.1:0-5161 GCA_964507075.1 uncultured Gammaproteobacteria bacterium | reverse complement strand
CCAACATTTTTAACTGAAAAATTCACTTTTTTAGAAACAACCTGCCTCGTTCCTTGTAAATTAAAACCCCTGTCCTCAAATTGATAAATTTTCTCTCCCCCATTTGGCACCTTTGCTATTAAATAATCGCCTGCTATTTTTAAAAATTCTGGTTGATATGTAAACCAAAATTCTTGGTCAATCCTTACGCTTATCTCATCATTATAACGAATAATTAAACCGTCCTCATTGATAATATAAATAAAATCATTAATTTCATAAAGTTTAACGGCATTATCAGAAGAAACCCTCCAGCCAAAATCATTGGTTAAATCCTTTGTCGCTCTATTATTATCTATTTCATAAGCTAAAGTAAAATAACTAGACCATAAAACAAAAACACTGTTATCACGTGACAATAAAGCAAGGTGTCCAGAATATTCCGCTGTTTTTCCCAACAACAATTTAATCTCTTTGCTTTTTGAATTATATTCCCATATTTCAAACGCTTTTTCTTGCGCTAATCCAATCATATATGTATTTGGCCCCTGAGCTCTAACAACGGCTACTTGTTTGGGATTCTTCTCAGCCACCAATTCAGCTATCTGCGGTAAAGCCAAAATGTCATCATTTTTTTCTTCCTCAGGATGTTGAGTTAACCCCGGAAAATCTTGTATCCCAATTTCCTGCGTGGTCATAGAAATCGGAAAAAGCAAGTTTGTGCTAGTCCAATCAAAATACAAATCAGTTTGTCCAACATCTAACCATGCCTGACTGGAAAACCCATCTGTAAAGGTAGCTGTAAAAAGTCCATTATCTAATTTACGTTGAGTTGGTTGGGGAATATTTTTTTCTGGCTCTTTTGTTATCTCCTGCTCTGGTTCAATAATCTCTCTAATCGCCTGCTGCTCAACCCTTTCTGGCTCAACGGGAAAAGAAACCACAGGTTCATGGCTAGTTTTTTCATAAATAAAAAATCCAGCTACTATTATAACCAAAATAACAAAAGCTGGACTAAAATTATGTTCCTGTTTTTTGAATTTCTTAAGAAACATATACAATTGTGGATAAATAATTAACACTTCTCAATAATATGTGCTATAATTATAACATATATTACTAAACCATAACAACTCTATCTCATAAATAGAGGTGTTAAAAATTCTGAGGCTTATTTGTTAACTTGCTGTCTAACACCAGCTTAAATAAGCGAAAGAATAATGACAACCCAGGGGCGTCTCAAATTGATTTAATTAATAGTATGCCGTTTGGCACATACTATGTTATGGAAACAATATTTTTATTTTTTTTAATATCAAAAACCTCAAACAAAGGGTTTTTATTTTTTTAAAATATGCCTGCTGAAAAAAACGACTTATACAATCAAATATTAAATACCACCAACATAGAAAAGGCCTATTTAGCCCTGATAAAACAATTTGAAGAAGGGGCCAGGATTTCCAGATATACAGGCATAGATGGCTCTAAGATTGACAACATTGCTCACAAAGCAGACAAAATAATTTCAGAACTCCAAATTGAACTCAAGCAAAAAAAAGCAATTAGCCCTGCTCTCTGCCACTATATTCCCAAAAAAGACGGTTCATTGCGCGATATATATATTTATACCATCAAAGACCGAATTAAAGCGCAAGCTATTTATCAAATCATTGAACCAATTTTTGAAGCCAATTATTCCCCCTTTTTATTCTCGTATCGCTCCTCTCACCCCAGCTATTATGCTGGGCGCAGTGTTGTTAGGAGATATCAACGCTATTATGACCAAGACAATGCCCTAATATTGGACTTAACAAATTACTCAAACTACATTGACCAAAAAATATTAATTAAAAAGCTCCAAGAAATTGGCTTGCCAGACACAGTAATAGAACTTTTAAAATTATTTATTTATAATGCTGTATATAAAGACGAAAAACTTTATCGCCCCAAAATTGGCGTTGTGCAGGGCGTTCCCTTAATAGCTTTATTCGCTAATTTATATCTCAACGATTTAGATAAGTATCTCGGAAAAAAAGTGTCTCTTTACCGAAGGATTGGTGATGATATAATATTAATGGATAAAAATAAAGAAAAATTAGAGGCCTTATTTCATTACACGCTCCAGGAGATAAAAAAACTAAAATTAAAAATCAAAAAAGAAAAAAGTAAGCTAATCGCAACCAATCAGGAGTTTAATTTTTTAGGATATAATTTTAATAACAAAATAATCAGCTTAGAAGATAATTTCATTAAAAAAACTATCAGTTATTGGAGAACTACTTTGCTTGGACATAAACCACGAAATAATTATCAAAAAATCAAGTACTTGCGCAAAACACTTTTTCAAAAAGAAGACAATATAAACAACCAATTTCTCCAAATCATTTCTCAAAAAATATTAGTAAACAATGACCAGCAAATAAAAAAATTGTCTGAAAAATTCATGCGCATTATTACTAAATATTTTTTTGGCAAGTACTCCCCCCACAATCAACGCCTGCTCAAAGAAAAATTAAAACACTTAAAAATACCTTCTTTATATAAATATTATCTTGATGTCCATCATGGAAGAAAAAAAATCGCAAATTTATTTGTATCAACAAAAAGCAGAGATTAGGCAAGCAAATAGACCATTAAAATTGGAAAAATTTCATCTCAAATATTTGAAATCATTTGCTCGTGGCCACAAAAAAGAAATTATTATTTTCTTATCTCTTCTTTTTTGCCAAATTCTTCTGGAAGTAATTTTGCCCTTATTTGCTCGTAGTCATTTATTCAAAACAAGCGTTCTTCTGCAATGGAAACAAATGACCATAGCCCTCTGCGTTTTAATAGGAGGCGTAATAATTTATATTATTATTGCCTTTTGGGAACTTAAAATAGGGAAAAGTTTAGTTATCTATCTCATAAATGATTTGCGCAGGAAATGGATTAAAATTTTTACCAATAAGCCCTTCCACAAAGTAACTTCTGAGAATAAAGCCAGCTTAATAGCCAAAATATCCTACCATCTTCCTTTGTTGCAAATGGGGCTGGACAACAGCGTTATTGGCTTAATGCAATGGGCTTTATATGTTCTTGGTTTGCTGATTATTAGCGCTTTTATTAACAGCACTCTGCTAATAATTATTTTGCTAGCCATACCCGTTAATATCATACTCGCCCTTATTGGTTACTATATTGCCAAACACTATGTCACAAAAGAAACAACACTTTATTCCAAAATCATCAAGCACATCACCTCTTCTTTATATGAACTCCCCTTTATCCAAAAACACAAATTAGAAAAAGAAAATCTCCAAACCTTAGACGAATTAGTTAAATTAGATACGCACTTTAGAATTAGAAGAAAAATTTGGCTTCTTTTTGGCAATAGAATTATTTTTGGTATCTTGATTTTAGTAGTCGGACTTTCTTATATAATGCGAATATATACTCCTGACTTTTTTCTCAAAATCCAAGTTGACAACCTGCTGATTTCTGGAATTGTTTTTATTTACTTAATAAGATTGTTCTATACCAGTTTAAAAATAGGACTCTTTATTCTGCCTGCGAGGTTAGGGCTTATTCTTTCTTTGCCCGAGCCACAAAAAGACAAAAGTCGTCAAGATATAATTAAAAAAATATCTTCAATCACTTTTAAAACAAAAAAAACAAAATTATTCTGGTTGGGAAAATATATCAAAAACATCAACTTAGAATTCAATTCTAAAGACCGAGTTTTAATTTCAGGAAAAAGTTGCGTTGGAAAAACGCATTTAGGATATTTATTATCTTGTATGGGACGTTTTAATAATCAGGCATGGATAGTTAAAGCGAACGAAAAACGTTATTTATATAATGATTGGCAAACAAAATTCCGTAATGCTTATTTTATAGAACCCCAGCTAACTTCTGAAAAAAATGTTGGAGAAATATTAACAGGCAAAAATAGAGAAAACATCAACCAATCAGACATTGAAAAAGTTTTTCAAGTTATATCTCAATGCCCGCCGCTCCATTTCATTCTTTCTTTTAGAAAATTCACTGCTGAGAATTGCCAAACCATAACATTAAACCCAGTTCATTTATTTGCATTAGAAGCAGCTTATTGCTTGGTAAATAAACCAGCTATAATTGTGATTGACAATCTGTGGGTTGATTTAAACCAAAAAAGAATAAATGAAATTTTAAAAATTATGGCTGAAAAATTATCTGATTCTATAATAATTTTATTAGCCACTAAGGAAAATTCTTTAATCACTTATAATCAAAAATATGTCATTTCTGAGGATAAAATTGAGAAAATATAAAAGATATAAAAAAAAGATTATTAAGATAATCGCCTATTTTATTTGCTTTGCAATGGTTCTTATTTTTTTGTCTAATAAATTAACATCTTTACGGCTTTTAGAATCAAATCTGCCTGACTATATATCTTCTCAAAAAATTAAAGTAGATAGAAATATGGAAGGCGCGGTTTATTTTAATAATGAATTTCAAACTAATCAATTTATAAATACTATTAGTAAGGCCATAGACAATGCTGAAAAAAGCATTGAAATAGCAATGTATTCGTTTAACTTAGAAATATTAAGAGATAAATTATATAAGGCAAATGAAAAAGGCGTTCAAATAATCCTTGTTTTAGATATTGATAAAAGCAAACAACACAATATTGTTTTTGCAGATTTGCCTGAAAATATTAAAAGAATTGACCCAGGCAAAAGCGCTACAAAATCAAATCCAAATATGCATCATAAATTTGTTATTATAGACAGAGGAACGCCTCAACAAAAACTTATTACTGGCTCATTAAATTGGACCACACTACAAGAAGCTTTTGACCCCAGCTTTTTGTTTGTAACCACAGATTCTGAAATCATTCAGGCATACGGTTTTGAATTTGATTTATTAAAACAAAATACTAACGGAACTAAAAAATTGCGGAACAAAAACTATAAGCCATGGTTAAAAAATATTACATATAATGATTGCTTCTTAGATGTTTGGTTTAGCCCTGGATTTCAAAATAACTCAATCAATCAAAAAATTATTGATTTAATAGAAAGCGCTCAAAAAAATATTGAAATAATTATCTGGCAAGCTACTGACAAAAATATCTCCCAAGCAATTATTAAAAAAGCTAAACAAGGAATAGATATAAAAATTATTACTGAAGATTTTAATTTTTGGGAACGTA
>CAZDOL010000022.1:2667-5638 GCA_964507075.1 uncultured Gammaproteobacteria bacterium | reverse complement strand
GAAGGTTCGACTCCTTCCACGCCCACCACGCTAAGCGTGGTTAACGTCGCGCTTAGCGCGACACCACATAATAACAAACAAGTACTTGGGAGTCCGACTCCCAAGTAAAACTCCCAAGTAAAAAGAAATTCTAATTTAAGGGCTCGTGGTTCAGCGGTAGAACGCTTCGTTGACATCGAAGAGGTCGAAGGTTCAACTCCTTCCGGGCCCACCCCCACACCATAACAGCAATAATGCTATTTGGCATTTTTGGTTATTTTTTGAATAAAATAGGTTTTACAAATAAACAAACACATCAAGTCTTCACACAATAGTTCGCATTTAAAATGCATTGCTGTTTGGTGTGGGGGCCCACCACTATATATTAAGAAATTTTTGCACTACATGTTTTTATCAAGAAGCAATATTATTCTTTCTCTGAAAGTGAAACTTTTGCAAAGAAAAAAAAGTTTCTTTTTTTTAAGAGATTTGAAAAGAAAATATCCTCAAGCCCAAATTTATTTAGTAGGTGGGGCTGTGAGAGATTTGTTATTGTCTCATTCAACTCAGGATTATGATTTTGTAGTACGTAATATTCCATTAGATCTTTTAAAAGATTTTTTATCTAAAAATGGAAATGTCAATTTAGTGGGTCAAGCTTTTGGGGTTCTTAAATTCATCCCTGATGAGGTTCAACCTCATCATGTTTTTGACATTGCTTTACCACGCAAAGATTTTAGTTTTAAAACTGGAGGTTATAGAGATGTACGTACTCAAAATGATCCTAAATTATCTATTGAAGAAGATTTAAGCCGTAGGGACTTTACAATCAATGCTATGGCTATAGAGATTAACTCTAATTCTTTAACAAAGAAGATTTTGGTTGATCCTTATGGAGGATATAAAGATTTAAAACAAAGAATTATCAGAAGTGTTGGCGAACCAGAAGAAAGGTTTAAGGAAGATTACTCCAGGATATTAAGAGGAATCAGATTTGCTTGCCAGTTAAACAATGTTTTTACTAAACCTAAATGGAAAATAGAAGAAAAGACATGGCAAGCAATGAAAGACAAGATGTCTTGTTTGCTTAGCCCAAAGAAACAGATTGTACCTTATGAGGTAATTGCTAAAGAATTTATTAAATCTTTTATCTCTAATCCTGTTAGAGCTTTTGATTTATATGACCGAAGTAATGGTTTTAAAGAGTTGATACCAGAAGTTTTAAAAATGAAAAATTGTCCTCAGCCAGAAAATTATCATACTGAAGGGGATGTTTGGAAACATACTCGTTTGAGTTTAGAAAAGTTGAGCTCACCTAATCTTGAAAAAAAGTGCGGCAAAGGAGCAGTTTCAAACGAGGTAATCATTGCAACACTTTTTCATGATTTAGGAAAACCATATACCATTCAGACGCCAGAGAAAGACGGAACGAGCAGAATAAGATTTAATGACCATGATGTTGTTGGCGCAGAAAAAGCTAAAGAAATTGCCAAAAGATTGAGACTCTCTAGCCCAGAAAAAGTTGGAATCAATATAGATGAAATGGTTTGGTTAATTAAACAACACATGGTTTTAATTAAAGGAGATATTGCAAAAATGAGACCAAGAACAATTGAAAAATATTTTTTTAATCCGCATTATTCTGGTCAAAAATTGCTTCAGATTTCTTTTGCTGATATTTCAGCGACAATTACAAAAGAGGGGCCGTTAAATTTTGATAAATTTGATCAAATGCTGGCAAGGATCCAGGGCTTAAAAGAATTAAGTGAAAACAAAAAAGAATTACCCAAGCCATTAATTACGGGTGATGATGTTATGGAAGAATTTAATTTGTCTCCTGGGCCTTATATTGGCAAGTTATTGGGCTTAGTCAGAGAAGAACAACTTAATGGCCACCTAAAAAGTAAAAAACAGGCTTTTGAATTTTTAAAATCTATTTATGACAAGTCCAAGTAGGATTGACATTTGGCATAAAATAAATATAATTTATGAAGATAAGGATTTTTTAATTCTAGAGAAACCATCTGGTTTAATAGTGCATCCTGATAAACACCAAAAAGACAATACTTTAGTTGATTGGGTTTTAGATAATTATCCAGAAATTAAGAAAGTAGGAGAAGCTTCTCGTCAAGGATTAGTACATCGTTTGGACAAGGATGTTTCTGGTTTAATGGTAATCGCCAGGAATAAGACAACTTATCAGTATTTAATTGGTCAGTTTAAAGCTCATAAAGTTAAAAAAGAATATTTGGCTTTAGTGTTTGGAACAATTTATCCGCTGAAAGGTGTTATTGATTTTTCTATTGCTAGAAATAAAAAAGGAAGATTGGTTGCCCTTAATTCTGAGAATTTAATTGCTTCTTCTTTTCAGTCAGGTCAACAGAAAGTAAAAAATATAAAATCAGCGATTACTGAGTATCAAGTTATAGAAAAATTTCAGGGTTTCACTCTCATTAAATTAAAACTTTTAACTGGACGCACTCATCAAATAAGACTTCATTTAAAAGCAATGGGATGTCCAATTGTTGGAGATAAGAAATATTCAATCCAGTTTTTTGTTGATCCGGAGATCAAGAAAAGAATAAAAAGAATTTTTTTGCATGCTTGTTATTTAGGGTTTTACAATCAGAAAGAAAAATGGATGGAATTTAAGAGTGATTGGCCAGAGGAGTTAAAGGAATTTTTAGAAATTTTAAAAAACAAAAAATCGTAAAATCATTTTTTGGTCCATTTTTTGCCAAATCCAATTTTTTGGCCCAAAACCCACATCAATAAAGGGTTTAAGAGTAGCACTTTGAGGGGACAGTCCCCAATAGCACAATAGCAATATGAAAACTTATTTAAAGTTTTTAAGAAAACATGAAAATTTATCAGCGAAAAAATCGGGCTTAACTATTACGGTTTCAGGTTTAAGTGGAAGTGGAAAGAGTACTGTGGCTAAAGAAATTGCAAAAGTTTTTAAATTAAAGCTTATTAATGCTGGCGATCTTTT
>CAZDOL010000022.1:0-2567 GCA_964507075.1 uncultured Gammaproteobacteria bacterium | reverse complement strand
TTTATAATTTAATTATTCGTAATAATGAAATTACTTTGCCAAAATTAAAAAAAGAAATAATAAAAAAAATTAAAGATTTTTTAAAAAAATAATATATAGATATTATGACTACTGAAGAAAAAAAAGAAGATGAAAAAGAAATAAAAGAAGAACCTGTTTCTACCTCCGAAGAAAGTGAATATAAAGTTCCGGATATTAAGCCCGGGATGGTGGTGCGTGTGCATCAAAAAATAAAAGAGTTAGACACTAAAGGTAAAACCAAAGAAAGAATTCAGGTCTTTGAAGGAATGGTTATTGCTCATCATGCTGGAATGGAGCAAGGAGCCACTTTTACGGTTAGGAAAGTGACAAAAAGGGGTGGAGTAGCTGTAGAAAAAATATTTCCTCTGTATTTGCCTACGATTACTAAAATAGAAATTGTCAAAAAACATAAAGTTAGACGTTCAAAATTGTATTTTTTGAGAGGAAAATATAAGAAAAAAATAAAGGAAATAAAAGAATGATAATTGGTTAATTGGGTGCTCGGGTAATTAGGTAATCAGGATTTTATGCGGACGTGCTGGAATTGGTAGACAGGCTAGCTTGAGGAGCTAGTGGGTTTTTAGCCCGTGGAGGTTCAAGTCCTCTCGTCCGCATTGTAAATTTTTGAGAGATTTCTGTTTTGTTCATTTGAATTTAGAATTTAAGATTTATTTAGAGTTTCGTATTTAGAATTTCGGACTTCTTTTGCAAAGCAAAAGTTTTGGGCCCATAGTATAGTGGTAAAACACCTCCGTGGCACGGAGGAATCGGGAGTTCGACTCTCCCTGGGTCCACCATTTTGGACGGCTAGCTCAATGGTAGAGCATCGCGTTTACATCGCGGAGGTTATAGGTTCGAGCCCTATGCCGTCCACTTTTGCAGATTTAATATAGTCAACAAGAAAGATTATGGGTTCGTCCGGTTATACAACCGGACGCCCAGTCGAATGACTGGGCGAATCCCTCAGTGCCCATTTCTAAATATTAAATACAGATAAAGGCCGAAATAGCGCCGAGGTAGCTCAGTGGTAGAGCAGTAGACTGAAAATCTACGTGTCGGCAGTCCGATTCTGCCCCTCGGCACCACATAAAGTAAAACTCATCTTCTAAATAAGATGAGTTTTTGTGTTTTTGCTTATTTTCTGATTTTAGGCGTCGGATTTTATTTCTATTACATCTCCATCTTGAACAATATACTCTTTCCCTTCAGTGCGAAGCAATCCCTTTTCTCTGGCCTGAGTAAATCCTCCTACTTTTATTAGTTCTTCCCAATTTATCACTTCTGCTTTTATAAACCGTTTTTCAAAATCACTGTGAATTACTCCTCCAGCTTCTGGGGCTGTTTTGTTTTTTCTTAATGTCCATCCCCTGGTTTCGTCTGAGCCAGTGGTAAAAAAGGTGATTAAATTTAACAATTTGTAACATTTTTTAATCAACTCATTGAGTTTTGTTTCTTGTTCAAGGCCCAAAGAAATCCTTTCTTCTGCGCTAAAATCTGAGGCATCTAATTCTGTTAAAACATCAACAATAAGGAAGGGCCAATTATTTTTTTTAAAAATTTTTACCACATTAGGGGATATTTCCTCACAAGAACCATTTAATAAAAATAATCTTTGTTTAATTGTTAATAATTGATAATTGTTGAGGATTTTTTTTTCCTTGTTTTCCCAATCAAAGTTTACTAACATTTTTTCTTTTTCCAGCAAACCATTAGCTTTAGTTAAAATTTCTATTTCTTTTTGTATATTTTTATTTTGTGGATTGGTTTTGATTTCTTTATTTAATCCAGAAATTCGTTTTTCAATGGTTTCTAAATCTTTTAATATCATTTCGGTTTCCAGGATGCTTTTGTCTTGCAAAACATTTATAGCTGTTTGCGTATTAATTATATTTTCGCTTTGAAAACATCGTAAAACATAAACAATGGCGTTTACATTTCTGATCTGCGCCAAGAATTTATTACCCAGACCTTCACCTTTATTGGCTCCCTTGACTAATCCAGCAATATCTACAAATTCCACGGTAGTGTAGATTTTTTTAGCTGATTTGGTTAGTTTCGTCAAAGCGTCAATTCTTTTATCGGGAACAGCAACTATGCCAATATTAGGGTCTATGGTGCAAAAAGGATAATTTTCTCTTGCTACTTGTTTTTTGGTTATGGCCTCAAAAAGGGTAGATTTACCCACATTAGGCAGACCAATAATTCCTAAACTTAAAGACATAAAATTTATTAAAAAAGAGCGGGTAGCCCGCCTAAGTTTTTGTTTACATTTTTAATGTTTTTTGCAAGTTTTTTTGAATATAATTTCTTCCCCACCCCGTTTTTAAAAATTTTTCTCTTTTTTTAGCATCTTCTTCGGATAAATATGCCTCATAGTATATTAATCCAAAAGGGCATCTGCTTTTTGTAGAGAATACTTTGCTCTTATTATGGCTATCCAGACGTTTTTTAAGATTATTAGTGAAACCTATATAAAGTTTTTTGTCTTTCAAGCTTTTTAAAATATATACAAAAAACATAAACAAAAATTTGGAGCGGGTAGGGGG
>CAZDOL010000021.1:2603-6673 GCA_964507075.1 uncultured Gammaproteobacteria bacterium | reverse complement strand
ACGAGAGTCAAAAAACTGACAAACAGAGCTTATTAGAACACAAAGACCCTTATGTTAAAGATATTGGTGCTTTAGATGAAAGTAGGAAGAAAATTTTAGAATTAGCTGATTACATTATCCCAGGGCATGGAAAAATGTTTAAAGTTGAAAAATAAAAATCTAATTTGAATATGAAAATAAATAAGGAAAAATTTAGAATTTTTTTAAAAATTGCCAAGAATTTAAATTGCTTTTTAAACATTACTCCAATTGTTTATGGATCTTTGGGGCTTTATAGAATAATAGGAGAGCACGGTAGATGTGAAGATATTGATATATTAATTCCGAATGAATTTGTTAACGAAAGATGGAACGAGTTAATAGAGGTGATGGAAAGAATGGGATTTAAATTAGGAAATGAAGATAAACGTGAGTTTATGTGTGACTCTGGAGCAATTGCTTTTTTAGAGCAAAATGATTTAATCAGAAGAATCAACCTATATCCAGACACTTTAATAGCTCACAGCATTAACAATATCAAATTTAAAGAACTTTCTATTGAAAATTATCTTGCTGCTTATAAGTTTATGGTTCAGGACGAACATCGCGAAAAAGAAAAGAAAAAATCAGACCAAGAAAAAGCTGATTTAATAGAAAAATTTATTGAGAATAGTTAGATTGTATTTTGCAAAACGAAATATATCCTATTGTGGAAAACCTTATTTGACAATATTTTTATATAACTTAAACTGGTAATACCCACATATGGGTATTACCAGTTCATAAGTTAACTTTATTGATGTTTATGCAAAAAGATGACATTCTAAAATTAATGAGGTCTAAAAATACTATCTTTACAATAAGCGATGTTTCTTTGTTGTGGGGAAAATCAGATGTTAATTTTGTAAGAAAGAAAATATACCGTTACCTCAAGACAGGAAAAATGTATTCTGTTCGCAAAGGTATTTATTCAAAAGATAAAAATTATGACAAAGATGAGCTTGCTACAAAGATTTATACTCCCTCATATATTAGTTTTGAGACTGTTTTGGGCAGAAATGGTATTACTTTTCAATATTACAGTCAAATTTTTGTTGCCTCCTATCTCACAAGAGAGATAAAAATAGATAATCAAATTTATTCATTTAAGAAGATTAAAGATTTGATTTTGACGAACAGCGCTGGCATTGAGCACAAGGAAAATTATGCTATAGCTACGCCAGAAAGGGCTTTTTTGGATGTAGTTTATTTGAACAGAGATTATCATTTTGATAACCTTATTAATATTGATTGGGATAAGGTTTACGAAATTTTAAAGATATACGGAGGCAATAAAAGAATGGAAAGAAAAATAAAAAGATATAAAGAAGCAACCGAAAAAGGACTTAATTAAAACATTATGACATTAGATACAAATAAACACAAAAACATATTTATCAAGATTTTAAAGGATATTTATACTGATAATTCTCTCGGGTCATTATTGGGTTTTAAGGGGGGCACCGCTGCCTGTCTTTTTTATAATTTAAATCGTTTTTCGGTTGACCTTGATTTTGATTTACTTGATAAGGAAAAAGAGGACTATGTGTTTGAAAAAATAGAAAAAATTGTTTCTGCTTATGGCAAAATTAAAACAAAAAGAAAGAAATATTATACATTATTTTTTGAATTATCTTATGCAGATGGAGACCATAATATCAGAGTAGAAATAAATCGCAGAAATTTTGGTTCGCACTATGAAGTTAAATCATATTTTGGCATCCCAATGAAAGTAATGGTTCAGCAAGATATGTTCGCCCACAAATTAATAGCGATGCATGAGCGAATAGAAAGAACCAATAGAGACATTTTTGATGTTTGTTTCTTTTTGAATAATAACTGGCCGATAAATGAAGAATTGGTTGAGAAGAGGGTAAATATGTCTTTTGAGAAATTTTTAAGTAGGTGTATTGAAAAATTAGAGAAACTTCCCGAACGTAGCATTTTAGCTGGTATGGGAGAGCTTTTAGATGAAAAACAAAAAGTTTGGGCAAAAGCAAAGCTCTTGACCGATACAATCTTTTTATTAAAATTGATGTTAAACAACCTAAAAGAATAATTAGTTTTAATATGAAAAAAATATATCTTGATTACAGTGCTACTACTCCAGTTGACAAAAGGGTTGCCAAAGCAATGCAGCCTTATTTTTTCAAATTTTTTGGCAATGCTTCCAGTTTGCATACTGCAGGAAAGTTAGCCCAAAAAGCGCTTAATAATTCTAGAGAAAAAATTGCTCATCTTCTAAAAGTAAATCCAGAAGAAATCATTTTCACTTCTGGCGGCAGTGAAGCTGATAATTTAGCACTTAAAGGCGTTACCTCTGGTTTAGGTTATCCGGGACAACATATTATTACTTCTTCTGTAGAGCATCATGCCATTTTAAACACAGCTCATTTTTTAGAAAAACAGGGAATAGAAATTACTTATTTGCCAGTTGATAAATCAGGACTTGTAAATATAGAAGATTTAGAAAAAGCAATTAAACCCAATACAACCTTGATTTCTATTATGCATGCTAATAATGAAATGGGAGCCATTCAACCACTAAAAGAGATTGGTCAGATTATTAAAAAAGAAAGAATTAAGAGAGAAAAAGATAATAATTCTTATCCTATTTATTTTCATACTGATGCTGTGCAGACCCTGGGACACATTCCTTTTGATGTTCAAGGTTTGGGAATTGACTCATTTTCCGCTTCAGCTCATAAACTATATGGTCCGAAGGGAGTGGGGATGTTGTATCTTAAAAATGGAATTAAAATTGAATCTTTGATCCACGGAGGAGCGCATGAAAAGGGGCGTAGAGCTTCTACGGAAAATATTCCAGGAATTGTTGGTTTTGCAAAAGCCATAGAATTGGCCTATCAAGAAATGGATGAAGAAATAAAACGTTTAACCCAAATGAGAGATTATTTAATAGATAATATTTTAAGCAAAATCAAAAAATCTCATCTTAATGGACCCAACAATAAAAGATTACCGAATAATGTTAATGTCAGTATAGAAGGAGTCGAAGGCGAAGCCATGTTAGTTGATTTAGATTATTTTGATATTTATTGTTCTACTGGTTCAGCTTGTTCTTCTGCTACCTTAGAACCATCGCATGTTTTGACAGCCATGAAACTTCCTCCCGAAATATCTCATTCTTCACTTCGTTTTTCTTTAGGTCGTTGGACAAAAATGAAGGATTTAGATTATACTATTAAAAGGTTGATTTTGAGTGTTAATAGATTAAGAAACATATCAGCACTAAAGGTTGGTAAATAATAAATTATAATTAAATTTTGGGCAATATTTTTGTTCTAATGTTCTAATGTTCTAATGTTAAATGAATTATTATGCCAGGTTGTTTTAAAGAAAATAGTAAAATAATGGATCATTTTTTTCATCCCAGAAACATGGGAGTTATGAAAAATCCTGACGCTATAGGAAAAACAGGCAATCCTATGTGTGGAGATATTATGCATATTTATCTTAAAGTTGAAGATAATATTATTAAAGATATCAAATTCCAAACTTATGGTTGTGCCGTAGCCATTGCTTCCACTTCTGTTTTAACAGAATTAGTAAAAGGAAAATCATTAAAAGAAGCTAAAAAGATTTCTAATAAGAAGATTAGAGAAATATTAGGCGATATGCCTGTCCACAAACATCATTGCACAATTTTAGCTGAACAAGCCCTAAAATCAGCTATTGAGAATTATGAAAAAAAATAATGTGGCCATAGCTATTTCTGGCGGCATTGATTCATCAGTAGCCGCTTTTTTATTACAAAAGAAACATCAAGTATTTGGCATTACTATGTTTTTGGGTTTTTTTCACAACCAAGCAGTAGAAAGGGCTAAGATTATTTGCAGTAGATTAAAGATTCCTCATCATGTGATTGATTTAGAAAAAGAGTTTCAGAAAGAAATTATTAAACCTTTTATTAAAGAATATTGTGAATTCAAAACACCCAATCCTTGTGTTTGGTGTAATAAGAGAATAAAATTTGGTCATTTGTTAAAAACAGCCAACAATCTTGGTGCAGATTATTTGGCTACTGGCCATTA
>CAZDOL010000021.1:0-2503 GCA_964507075.1 uncultured Gammaproteobacteria bacterium | reverse complement strand
AAAGCGAAGTATAAAAATAGAGACCAATCTTATTTTTTATATCGTTTATCTCAAGCGCAATTAAAGAAGATTATTTTTCCTTTAGGCAATATTAGCAAAAGGCAAGTAGAAGAAATCGCTTTGCAAAACAATTTATGTTTTAAGAATCAAAAAGAATCAAGAGAAATTTGTTTTATCCCAGACAATGATTACAGAAAGTTTTTAGAAAATAATAATTCTCATTACAAAGAAGGAATTATCCAAGATTTGCAGGGAAATGTTTTGGGCAAACATAAGGGTTTGTCTTTTTATACGATAGGCCAAAGAAAAGGATTAGTTTCTGGTTCTAAATCTCCTTTATATGTTATTCAAATAAAAACAAAAGAAAACACAATTATTTTAGGTCCTGAAAAAAGTTTATACAAAAAACAATTAGTAGCCAAAAATATAACTTGGACTAATAGTCAGTTTCCAATAGAAATAAAAAATGGCTTAATCAAAGCCAAAGATATAACTGTTAAAATAAGATATCGACATCGACCATCCCAAATCTCCAAAATAATTTTTGATGAGGTCTCACCTCATCAAGTAAAAATAGAATTTAAAAAAGCCCAAAGAGCAATAACTCCTGGGCAGTCCATGGTGATTTATAAAGGTGAACAAGTTTTAGGTGGGGGGATAATAGTTTAACCAGTCCTATATTTTTTATCTTTTGGTGGTTTTATTCTTCCGCTTTGAATGTCTCTTTTTAAATAAAATCTTGGTTTTTCAATAACATCAAAGATTGTTTCATAGGGCTCGAAAGAGACTGTTTCTTCTCCAAAACTTAAATCATTCAAATCTCGCAGAATTAATAATAACGTTACTATACTGGTGGCTAATGCTCCAGTTAAAAATATTGAAGGCAAGCTGGCTGTGTTTATGTAGAATATTGAGAAGATAAGTATAGCAGCCAAAGAGCCAATTACTGTCCATTCCGCTTTGGATAGTTTATCTTTTCCGTATATAAATAATTTTTCTCTGCTGGTTGTTATCTCGTTTAATAAAGGTAAAAAATTAGTATAAGTTTCGGTTTCTTTGTTTGTCTCTAGTTCTTTAATTTCACGAGAGGAAAGTATAATGTCATTGAAATAAGGATCAATTTTTCCATAATCAGTCCATTCTACTTTAAAGAATTCTGTAACATATTTATCTATTAATTCTTTTTGTTTTTCACACCATATTTTGTGTTGAGGAAAACTACCTAATATTTTAACAAAAAGATAATAGGTTTGGAGGCCACTAACTTCTATGGCTACATTTTCTCTTATTCTTTGAAATCTGCTATAAAGGTCATTGATAAAGAATCCTATTAAAATAGCAAACAAGAGACCGACAATTCCAAGAATTGTGTTAATGGTTTCGTCTCCCCCTCGACCGGGTATAAGATAAGCAATAATAAAACACAATATTGATACACTTGGTAGCAAGAATTTTATTTTTAAAATTTTAGATTGTTTTTTCATTTTTCAAAATATTTTAATATTTTTTATTGGTGCCCCTGAGAGGACTTGAACCTCTAAGGCCTTACGGCCAATAGGTCCTAAACCTACCGCGTATACCAAATTCCGCCACAGGGGCTTTTTTTGTTTTTTTAATCAATTTTTTGCCAAATGAGAAAAATGCTCTTGAAACTCGCTAGGAGAAAAGGTTTTAGAGGAGCAACCTTGGGGGACAGTCCCCCTTTTAGAAAAAAGACGGTTTTTGACGAAGTTAAAAAATTCCGAAGAGTTTAAGTTTTCAAGTTCCCTATTTGAATAGTTCAAAACATTCATTTCTTAGAAATCCACCTTTTATCTCAATTTTAGAATCGCCATTCTTATTAAGGAATTCACAATTCACATTAATTTGCCTTTTACCTTTATTAATCACATCAGAAATGTTAATTCCATAAATAATTTTTGATATCTTTGCCCACCAAGAAGCAGAAAAGCACATAGGGCAAGGTTCGCAAGTAGTGTATAAAACACAACCTGAGAGGTCATGAGTCCTGAGTATTTCACATGCTTTTCTTATTGTGTTTATTTCTGCGTGTGCTGTTGGATCGTGACTTTGTTTCACATTATTGTGTGCACATGAAATTAGTTCACTATTTTTAACAATTACTGCACCATAAGGTGTTTTCTCACCAACCTTTGAAGATTCTCTAGCTTCATTAATTGCGATTCTCATAAATTTTTCATCGCTCATATTATTGATTAAGAAGGAGTTCTTCATAGTCTTTATTGTTAGTAGGATTTGAAAATTAAATTACAGATAACTGGTTATTATGCGCAGTGTTTGGAATAATGTTGATATTTGGGAGGTGAAACCCTCCAAGAATTTATGTTCTAATGTTCTAATGTTCTAATGCTCCAATGTTCCATGAATATTGGTGCCGGGGGCGGGACTTGAACCCGCACGGGTTTGCACCCAACAGATTTTAAGTCTGCATTGTCTACCAATTCCAACACCCCGGCGTAATGTTTTAATGTTAATGAATATT
>CAZDOL010000020.1:0-7182 GCA_964507075.1 uncultured Gammaproteobacteria bacterium | reverse complement strand
GCAAAAAATTTAATAATTTTACAGCAGTAGATAATATTTCTTTTGAGGTAAAAAAAGGAAGTTTTTTTGCTTTTTTAGGACCAAATGGAGCCGGTAAAAGCACGACCATTAAAATGCTCGTAACCTTATTAAAACCAACAAATGGTCAATTAACAATCAATGGTTTTGATGTTTTAAAGGAATCGATTAAGGTTAGAGATTCTTTTGGTATTGTTTTTCAGGATTATAGCTTAGATGATGAATTAACAGCTTATGAAAATATGTATTTTCATAGCGTGGTTTACGGTTTGTCAGCCAAAGAAAGGAGACCGAAGATAAATAAATTGTTGAAATTAGTTGATTTAGATGACAGGAAAAAAGATTTAGTTAAAAAATTTTCAGGGGGAATGAAAAGACGATTAGAAATAGCTCGCGGTTTATTGCATGAACCAGATGTGTTATTTTTAGATGAACCGACTTTAGGACTTGACCCTCAAACCCGTAATCATATTTGGGACTATATTAAAGAATTAAATAATAAAAAAGGATTAACTATATTTTTTACCACACATTACATGGAAGAAGCAGAAAGATATGCTGACGAGATAGCTATTATTGACCATGGTCGAATTGTGGCTAAAGGAACATTGGAATTACTTAAAAATAAGACTAAAACTAATAATTTAGAAGAAGCATTCTTAAGTTTGACTGGTTATGATATTCGTGACGAAAATATAGGGAGCATTGAGAGAATGCGATTACAAAGAAAAAAATGGAAAAGATAAAACATGAAATTGCGACAATATATATTTTATGGCTACGACAAATCAAAAGACATTTAAGGTCTAAATCAAGATTATTGTTGTCTATTTTTCAACCCATTCTTTTTTTGATAGCTTTTGGCTTTGGTTTTAAAAATATGTATGCTCAAGCTGGACAGGGCAATTATATAGATTTCTTAGTGCCGGGTATTGTGGTTATGAGTGTTGTTTTCAGCGCCATGTTTAACGGAATTAGTGTAATTACCGATAAGCAATTCGGGTTCTTGAAAGAGACTTTAGTAGCTCCAATTTCTCGATTTTCAATCATTTTTGGCAGAACATTAGGGGGAGCAACTGTAGCTACTGTTCAAGGGATATTGGTATTTTTAGTGACATTTTCAATTGGATTTAATTTAGTTTCTCTGGCTGGACTTTTTCCGGCATTTTTGTTTATGTTTTTAATTGCTTTATTTTTTACAGCTCTTGGCACTTCCTTGGCAACTTTTTTTACTGATACGCAGGCCTTTCCGCTGATTATTAATCTAATTGTGATGCCAGTATTTTTCTTGTCGGGAGCTTTATTTCCCTTAGAAGGATTACCGAAGGGTTTTGCTTGGTTACTAAAGCTTAATCCCTTGACTTATGGGGTTGATGGGCTTCGGGGCAGTTTAATTGGGGAATTTCATCAGGCAGTTAGTTTTGATTTTTTGGTTTTAGGAATCTCGGTCTTATTGGTGTTGGTTTTGGGCAGTTGGTTGTTTAGTAAGGTTGAGGGTTGATTTGGTGTAATTTGACTTCCTTTTGCTTTGTTAATAGAAATAGTGTATACTCATGTTATTAATAATTAATATATAAATTTATGGGAGATTATAGACAAGACGGAAGAAAACATTTTAGCGGGGGCAATAGGGGCGGATTTGGTAGACGAGACCGTGGTCCAGTTACTATGCATCAAGCAGTTTGTGCTCAATGTGGAAAAACCTGCGAAGTACCTTTTCGTCCAACCGAAGGCAAGCCAGTGTATTGTAGCGTTTGTTTTGGAATGAAAAAAGATGCCGAAAACAAGAGGGGAGGAGATAGATTTCCACAGAAAAATTTTAGTAATTACAAAACTTATCCTAAAGCTGATTTCGGGAGCAATGATAGCAAAGGAAGTAATAGTGAATTCAAGAAGCAGTTAGAGGCATTGAATGTCAAAATGGATAAGCTTATTAAGATAGTAGAAGCTATAACAAATGTTAAGCCCTTGGTAGCAAAAGAGAAGGTTAAGAAAGTAGCGAAAAAAGCTCCAGTTGTTAAGGTTAAGAAAGTAGCGAAAAAGGTTTCCAAAAAAGCAAAAAAATAAGAAAATGCATTTACAGTGCTGATTTTGTAAAAAAATCTGACTGGAAATATATACTATTCAATTTAACAAAAGCTCCTAACGTAGGAGCTTTTTGTTGTTCAGCAAGCAAAGATGGGCGTTACTCGTCAGACTATTATTGCCATCGAAAAAATAAAATACATCTCATCTTTGAGATTGGCTTTCAAGATATATAGGGTTTTCAGAGAATCAGTTGAAAACATTTTTTAATATCCGAAATAATAATTTTTTAATTAAATATATGAAGATTTTTCAAAAAATTGATAAAGATTTAATTGGGTGTGTTGTTGGAGTAGGAATTTTGCTCTTCTTATTTGTGTTTTTTTATTACTTGCACTTGGATTCGTTATGGTGTAAAAGAAGAATGTGAATCAGTTCAGAGAGATTATGGAGGCGAGTGCGTTGACGCATTAATGAAGTTAATCGCTGATGAATCTAGTCAATATGGGAAAAATAGTGCTATTTGGACTTTAGGGCAATTGGGGGGACAAAAGAGCTTTGCCATTATTAGAAAAATATAACACAGGAGAGAAGCTTGCTGTTCGCGAGTAATATAATAAGGGCATTGGCCAACATGAATTACGCAAGGCCATAAAACTTTTAAGGAGTAATTTTAATTTGTCGGCGTTTGTTTGGCGATAATATTGAATGATAGATTTTTTTACCAAAAAGAAGTTGTTTTTTTGGTTAGTCTTGTAAGGTTCGCGGTTTGGGCGAAGATGTAGTTTTATTTAGTGAATTTTTTACCTTGACAAAAAGGCAAAAATGTGATAATATTTTATCAATTACTCTTTAAAATAAAAAAAAGAAAAAAAAGAAAGGAGATTGAAATGAACAACCTAACGATTTTTTTTGCTAATGTCACGTTGTTTTTCCTGATTTGGTTTTTCGTGATAACACCAGAAAAATTCCAATCATTAGCTTATTACATCAAGGGCTTGGCGATAGTGGCTCTACTTTGCATGCCATTGAATATTAATGGTACAGTTATAACGGTTTTAGGTAGCGCCCAAGCCAAAAATGTGATTTCCGTCTTCTCCGTCCATCAAGACGCAGAAGACAAGGCCTTTGCTCTGGTTGGAAGCGGATATCAACGAGCAGGAAAGAGTGCTACCACATTGTTTGGTTTCTCTGTTTATCAAATGGCGGACAAAACAAATATGCTTGCTGGTGCCTCTTTTTGCCAAAAATCAAAATCTGGAGCTACTGTTTGGGTCGGTTTCTCCGGCCATCAAGAAGCTAGCGAAGGTTCAGCCACTACATTTATAGGTTTTTCTGGATTTCAGAAGGCCTCGAAGGATGCAAATATGTTTGCAGGTGTATCTCTTTGTCAGAAAGCTAAGCAGAGTGTGTTTTTGGCTATAGGTTTTTCCGTATTTCAAAAAGGAAGGACCGAAGCGGGAATTTTAGCAGGTTTGGTTTTGTATCAAGAGGCAGGCACCATGGCAAGCAGCACTTTAGCGATTGCCGTGATTCAGAAAAATGAATGCAAAACTCGGTATTTTGCAGCATTTTCACCGTTAACACAATAGAGATATAAGAGTAATTATAAAAAGTATCCCGCACAGAACCTTGTGCTGGATGACCTTTTTGATGAGATTCTTATTCAAAGAAATTAGATGTTTAGCTTAGATAAACAATTATTTTTTTTTAAAAAATTAAGTTTTTACATCAGTTCTCACGGGAAGCTTCCTTGTTTTAAAAATTCTGCTATAATAATTATACATTACCTTAACTTGTGTATAATAATTAAAATATGGATAATAAAGAAACCAAAAACAAAGCAAAATTATTATCATGGAGTTTAATTAATTCCATGGGAACATTGGTATATGTTTTTGCTGTTTCTCAGCTTTTGTTTTTTGGAGAGAATATTTTTGGCAAAATGAAAGATTTCTGGGGGCCTTTTGCCCTTCTTCTTTTATTTGTTCTTTCCGCGATAATTGTTGGTCTTCTGGTGTTGGGAAGAGCAATATATCTCTATTTGGACAATCAAAAGAAAGATTCTATTAAATTATTATTCTACACCATTGGTTGGTTATTTTTGGCTGTTGTAATTATTTTATTAATCTGCGTTTTAGTTTAAATTAAAAAATTGAAATAAATTAAATATTATTTTATAAATAATAAAGTAATTTAATTAGAAAAACCCTTCGCTTCGCTCAGGAACCTTGAAATTAAATAAAACATTGTATTATAAATTAAGGTAATTTAATTATAACAACCTCTCCTCGCTTTGCTCGTCGAGAACGTTGAAATTAAGTTCTATTTTATAAATAATAATGTAATTTAATTAGAAGAACCCTTCGCTCCGCTCAGGAACCTTGTAATTAAATAAAACATTGTATTATAAATTAAGGTAATTTAATTATGGAAAAAACAATAAAAAATTTAACAAAAGCATTTATTGGCGAAAGCCAAGCCAGAAATCGTTATACTATGTATGCTAAAATTGCCAAGAAAGAGGGTTATGAAGAAATATCAGCTAATTTTACATTAACAGCTGACCAAGAGACAGAGCATGCTAAGTGGTTAATGAGAATGATTAATCAATTAAAGGGGGATAATGCAGAATATAATGAAATCGTGGTTGAGGTGGGCGCTCCAACAATTTTAAAAGATACAAAAAAAAATTTAAAAGCAGCAATTGAGGGGGAAAATTATGAACATACAATTATGTATCCAGATTTTGCTGATGTAGCCGAGAGCGAAGATTTATTGGACATTGCCAATAGATTAAGGTCTATTGCTAAAGCCGAAGCTAATCACGAAGATAGATACAAGGGTTTTTTAGAATTTTTAGAAAACAATGCAGTGTTCAAAAAAGAAGAAGAGGTGGTTTGGGTTTGTCGAAAATGTGGATATACGCATAAAGGAAAAGAGGCCATAGACAAGTGTCCTTCTTGTGGCCATCCTCAAGCTTATTTTGAAGTTAAAAAATAATAACACAAGTGTTGATATGACTTACCAACATACTCAAACTGGTCGGTTAATGATATTTATTTTATTTGGTTTTATTCTATATTTTTGTTTCCTTTCAACTAAAGTTGATTCAGATTCTATTTTTTTTATAACAATGTTTTTTATTCTTTTCGTTCTGTCTTCTTTTATATCACTTCAAGTAATAATTGATGAGAATCATGTGAAAATTAAGTTTGGATATGGCATATTTAGAAAACGTTTTGCCCTTAAGGAAATAATTTCAGCAGAAGCAGTAAAAAATCATTGGTATTATGGATGGGGAATAAGACGTCGCTTAATACCACCTATGTGGATTTATAATGTTTCTGGCTTTGATGCAGTTGAGATAAAAATGCGAAATGGCAAAACATACAGGATAGGTACGGATGAACCCCAAAGATTAGAACAAGCAATTAAACAAGAAATTAAGAAATAAAAAAACGAATATGAAAAGAAAATTTCCTTATCAAATTCATATAGGTTTGGGGATTATTTGGTTTTTAATTGGAATATTACTTCATACTGGAGTTGAGTTAATTATCTGGATGGGAGGAGGATTAGTGATGATTATCATTGGTTTGTTTAATAGAAAGGATTAATAGAGCTTAATTTCGTCATGGATATGAAATTGGGAAAATACAGACATTTTAAAGGAATGATTGTGGAGGTGATTGGTGTTGCTTTCGATAGTGAAACCATGGAAGAAATGATAGTATATATTCATCCGGACCCCATAAAAGGGAAGGGGGCTAATACTATGTGGGTGAGGCCCAAGAAAATGTTTGTGGAAAATGTTATTAAGAACGGGGAGGAAATTCCTCGTTTTAAGTTTATGGAATAGATATGAAAAAATTAACAAATGTCACATTAGTATTTTAATTAATGGTTTTAAAAAGGTTTGGGTTATCCCCAGATTAATGTTGACCTAAGGGTGAACTTAAGTTATACTTTGTGTATAGATAAAATAATTTAATTTTATAAGCATGGAAAATATTATTGGACTTAAAGCCTTAAGGCAAAATATGTCTCAGTATGCTGAGAAAGTGAAAGGAGGAGAATCTTTTCTTGTAGTCAAACGCTCTAAACCTTTGTTTAAAATAACTCCTGTTGACCAAGAGGAAACATGGGAGTCAGTGATTGATTTTACTAAGATTAAGAGGGGTGGAGTTAATATTGATGATGTTCTTCTAAGGCTTTAGGATTATGGATAAAATTAAAAAAGTTTTAAATAAATTTAGTCAAAAAGAAAGAGATGTGATAAGGAGTGTTTTGACGAAGATTAAAAAGAATGATTTGAAAGATTTAGATACTAAAAAATTAAAAAAGAAAAATAATATTTTTAGAGTTAGAAAAGGAAAGATACGAATAATCTATTGTAAGCAAGACGACGGGATTAATATTTTAACCATAGAACGAAGAAGCGAGAATACTTACAGACAATAATATAGATAACAAAAAACCACTGATTAAATAGGTTATTCGTATTTTAATAATTTACTATATTGCTGGATGTGTTAATATTGTAATATAAATTATTATAATTAATTAATATATATTTATATGCGTAATGTTGTTAATATTTCTTTACCCAAAGAAACAATAAGGAGCGAAGAAAGAAAAGAAGGAGGGGGACTTGGTGGAGGCCCTAGAGATGGTAGGGGTGGAGGTGAAGGCGGAGGAGGCAGATAGCAAAAAAGAAGTGAAATATGAAAATATTGTATTTGTCTAAAAAGACCTAATTTTTTATAACAAAAAACCACTAATGAAAGTGGTTTTTTGATTTTTGTTTTATAGAAAGTGTATTAAGCTTTTTTTACTTGTGTTGCCGCTGGTCCTTTTGGGGTATCATTTACCTCAAAAGTCACTGCGTCACCTTCTCTTAAGTCACTGAAATCACCTTCAGCTAATTCGCTAGCGTGGAAGAATAAATCTTTTTCGCTACCTTCTTGGGTGATAAAACCGAAGTTTTTATCAGTCAACTTTTTGATAGTTCCTTGCATAATTTGAAATTATAAATAATTAACCTGTAGTAATAGATAGAAATCCGACTCTATTCCTACGTTTACTAAGCAGTATTAGATTCTTAATGAATTTAAAATATCTAACGAAATAACTATA
>CAZDOL010000019.1:0-9490 GCA_964507075.1 uncultured Gammaproteobacteria bacterium | reverse complement strand
GTACAGTTATATCTAATTTAATCACTACTCAAAAAATAGCTGAGATAACTCTTAATGAAATAGAAGCTGCGCAGATAGAGCTTGATCAAAAGGCTATTCTAAAATTTGACGCTTTAGAGGATTTATCTATTGAAGGTCAAATAATAGAAATAGATGCCATTGGTAATGTTTCTAGTGGAGTGGTAAGTTATGGTATTAAAATAGGGTTTGATATTGAAGATGAGAAAATTAAACCAGGCATGAGTGTTGATGCAGAAATCGTTATTGATTCTTGTGAAGATGCTTTATTGATTCCGGCGGAAGCTATAAAAGAAATGGGAGACAAAAAGATAGTTAGTGTTTTAGTCGAGGGGGAACCTCAACCAATAATGGTTACCACGGGATTAACTGATGAAATAACGACAGAAATTACCGAAGGACTAACTGATGGTGACGAAATTATTCTACAAGGCTCAGGAAGTGGGAATATTATTAATTCGGGGACAAGAGAAAATTTCAGGGCTCCGGGAGGAAGCAGCATGAACGGGACGATGAGAATGATAATGCATTAGTTAATAAAAAAAATTAATGATCAAGTGCGAGAATATTGTTAAGAAATATTTTGTTGGAAAGCAAAATGAATTGACAGTCTTGAAAAAAGTATCCTTTGAGATCAAGAAGGGCGAGTTTGTGTCTATAATTGGTCCTTCGGGTTCTGGGAAGTCTACTTTAATGCATATTTTAGGAGCTTTAGACAGACCAACGGAAGGTAAATATTTTTTGAACGATAGAGATGTTTTTGAATTGTCAGATAACGAATTGGCTGAAATAAGGTCAAGAGAGATTGGATTTGTTTTCCAATCTTTTAATCTTCTTTCTAGGGCTAGCGTTTTAAGGAATGTTATGATTCCTTTAATTTATGATTCCCAGACATCAAAATCTCAACGTTTAGAGAAAGCAGAAAAAGCTTTAAGGGCAGTTGGCCTGGACAAAGATCGTTGGAATCATTTGTCGAACCAATTGTCAGGGGGACAGATGCAAAGAGTAGCCATTGCTCGCGCCTTAATTAATGAACCAAATCTTGTCTTAGCGGATGAGCCAACAGGTAATTTAGATTCCAAGAGTGGAGATATTGCCTTGAATACATTTAAAAAACTCAATGAAGAAAAAGGTCATACTATCATTCTAATCACTCACGAAAAGTATGTAGCCAAATATACGAATAGAATTATTGAAATTAAGGATGGATTTATAGTTTCCGATAGTGCTGAGAATAATTCAATCCTAAAATAAATATTTATAATATGTTTTTTTCTGACTTATTTAAAGAAACATTTTTTTCTCTGGCCAGCAATAAATCAAGGTCAGCTTTGACTATTTTAGGAATAGTTATTGGAATTGCTTCAGTGATTACTATGATTTCTATTGGACAAGGGGCTGCTACTCAAATAGAAGATCAGATTCAATCATTAGGCTCCAACCTATTAATGGTTAGTCCAGGAGCAAGTCAAGGCTTTGGTTCTATGGTAAAATCCGGTCGAGGTTCAGCAAATACTTTAACCCTTGGTGATGCTGAAGCAATTGAAAAATATGTTGAAAATATAGAAAGCGTTTCTCCAATAGTTTCTAGCAATAAACAGATAGTTGTCAAAGGGGCTAATACCAACACTAGCGTTTATGGAGTAAAAGAAGATTATTCATCAGTAAAAGATATAGAAATGGAGATGGGCACCTTTGTTAGTGAATCTCAAAATCAGAAAATATCAAAAGTAGCTGTTCTTGGTCCAACAACTAGCATAGATTTGTTTGGAGAAGATGTTAATCCAGTAGGAGAAAAAATCAGAATTGATTCTCAGGAATTTGTCGTTATTGGATTAACCAAGGAAAAGGGGGGCACTGGTTTTATGAACGCTGATGACAGGGTTTATATCCCTCTGGCTACAGCTCAACATTATTTAACGGGCACTAATTCAATAAATTCTATTGATATTCAAGTTTCCTCTAAAGAATTAATGGATATTGTTCAAGAGGGAGTCACTTCTTTATTATTAAAGAGACATAAAATTGATGATCCTTTATTAGCCGATTTCAATATTATGAATCAAACTGATGTTATGGACACAATGTCTTCGGTCACGGGCACGATGACTTTGCTTTTAGGAGCTATTGCTGGCATATCTTTGTTGGTTGGTGGTATTGGCATTATGAATATGATGTTAACCATTGTTACCGAGAGAACTAGAGAAATAGGTTTGCGTAAATCTCTGGGAGCTAAAAAAATAGATATTAGTCTTCAATTTTTAATAGAATCCATCACCCTAACGTTTATCGGAGGAGTTATTGGTATTTTGGTTGGCTATTTAGCTTCTTATTTGGTTGGTCATTTTGGAGGAATGAATACTACTGTCAATTTTTCCTCTATTATTTTAGCCTTCACTGTGGCGGTGACCATTGGTGTAATTTTTGGATATTATCCGGCTCAACAAGCCGCTAAACTTAATCCCATTGAAGCCTTACGTTATGAATAAAAATTAATAAAAATATCAATTTTGAACGAAAAATACTTAATTTTAGTCAAGCAAGCATGCTTGACTTTTTGGTAAAAATTTGATATATTAAACATATCTTTCCAACTCCGGAAAGATCCCAATCCTCAGGCAGAGGAAAAAAATATTTTTCGGGCTTTTAGCCTGAAAAGGAGGACACATGAAATACGCAGATTGGACTAGAGGGCAAGATGAAGCGCTCCTTAACATCATCGGAGAAGAGAACGCAAAAAAATTATTGAGAGGTGAGGTTTCAGTTAAATTTGAAGATATTGTCAAAATACTCTTTGACAAACGCGGTCGCCGAATTCCTAAGGGACTACAAACTAACGTTTGTGACCCAGACAAAGATTTTCACCTTATTCAGCCCAAACTGAAGAAGGACGTGGATTTCGCCAATCGCATTTTGAGACTTCACGGATGTCTCGGCATTGACACAGGCGTAACTGCCGAACAGCTCAAGTCCGAAACCGAACGTCTGTTGGCTATCGTCAATGGTAATCCTCAGATCGCCAATATCGCTAAAGGCGTCTATCTGCCAGTGATTATGCCCAAGATTGTGAATAATGATCTTGGTGCCGAAATGGAACTGTATCTGGCAGGAGTTAAGGAAAGTTATGGCAAGGCCTTTGATCATCGGAGTTTCAATAATTATCGCCAAGGCACTCTGGCTAATAATGTCAGCATTGTTGATGGGGCCCGCCATGACCAGCTCATTGAGCGAATGAAAGAAGGTCCTGTTATCGGACTTCATTTCCCGAATCCTTTACAAGGGTTCTCTGTCAACGCCGACAGAAAGCAAATGTCAACATTACCAGAAGGATTTATCCTTTCAGGTATGGATACTGCCATTGCTATGGTGATGTATCCCGACATTCTTGCTCGAGATTGGAATACCTCGGGCTTGGATTTAGCAGCTTTACAATGGCGGTCCTCTGGCTCTTCGCTCTACTTCAAAGCTCTCGACGACTTGCTTGCCTTCGACTTCACGGACGATTTGGCTTGCGCTTATGTCAGCTGTTCGGGCGGGCTCGTCTTCCTCGGGTAGTGGAAGGAATTTGGTCTTTTGTCTTCTTGGTCTTTGGACTAGGAATTTTGGTTCTTGGTCATTTTTGAAAAACACTAGGTGCGACAACGTTGCACCTAGTTTTTCTTTGTGAAGTATGATAGAATGAGAACAGGAGTAGGTTAATGTAACCGGTCTCATGTCCTGCTTGTTGGCGGGTGGGGATAACGGTTCGCCGAAACTCTAGATTTCTACCAACGCATCAGAATTTTATGGTTTAAATTTGGACCATAGGAGAGTATGCGAGAATTTAGGCACTACTTGTCTTTTTCTAAGGTTTGCGCCAAGGCACACCCGCCTCTGGCGGGTAGGAGCCGAATAAAATACAGGGGAAATATTACTTTTCGAGCTATTTTCCCAGTGGATAAAGATGGGAAAAGACAAATTTCTGGCAGTCCTCTGGCTCTTCGCTCAACTTCAAAGCTAACGACGACAAGCTTGACTTCGACAACACGGACGATTTGGCTAACGCTTATGACAACTATTCGGGCGGGCTCGTCTTCCTCGGGTTGCGCCTACTTACTGGTAGACAGGTCTATATCAATAAAGATCTCGTTTAAAGAGGTCTTTATTTATTGCTTAACCCAGAGATCTTTGCCACCCTCCCAGCATTTTGCCGATCTCCTGGATTCTTCCTTGCAGTTCAATGTATTTTTTAGTGTCAATGATTTTTAAATCTTTTAAAAGACGAACAAACAGTTTTAAAGTATCAAACTTGGCGTTGGCTTTTTTTATTAATTCCAGTTTTTCTTCTCTATAAGCACAACTAGCTTCCAGTAGGAGTTCGAGCGTGGCGATAATATACATTTCACATTTAGCTCCTAAAGTATATCTGTCTTTTTTGGGAAATAGAGTAGAATAACTATAGTATATTTTATATAGCTCGTATAAATTTTTAATTATTGGGATATCGTTATTTTTATGTTCCATAATATTTATGATAATTTAATTAGTTTGGAAAATATTTTGCTTTGTTGGGACGAATTCAAAAATGGTAAATCTAAAAAATATGATGTAATGGAATTTGAACGGCATTTGGAAGACAATATTTTTAAACTTCATTCCGAATTATATGATTTAACCTATAGGCACGAGCCTTATGTCAGGTTTCATATTTACGACCCTAAACACAGAATAATTGATAAAGCCGAAGTTAAAGACAGATTAATTCATCACATTGTTTTTAAAGAATTGTATAGAACATTTAACCCTATTTTTATTTATCATTCCTATTCATCCAGAGATAATAAAGGCACTCATTTGGCGGTTAAAAACTTATCCAATGTTTTGAGGAAAGTGAGCCAGAACTATACTCAAACGGCTTATGTTTTAAAGGGTGATATTAAGAAATTTTTTCATAGCATTTCTCATCGAAAACTTTTTGATATGATAAAAAACAGAATACATGATCGTAGATTTTTGTGGTTAATTCAACAGATTATATCAAGTTTTTCCGTAAATGATATGGATGGTTTTTCAAAAGAGAGAGGTTTGCCGATTGGCAATTTAACCTCACAAATTTTTGCAAATATATTTTTAGATAAATTTGATTGGTTTGTTAAAAAACAATTAAAGATTAAGTATTATTTTAGATATGCTGATGATTTTGCCATTGTTAGTCAAGACCAAAAATACCTTGAATGCCTTGTTGTCTTGATTAAAGATTTTTTAAACAAGAAGCTGGATTTAGAACTTCATCCACAAAAAGTTGAAATCAAAAAGTTTAGTCAGGGAATTGATTTCCTGGGCTATGTTGTCTTGCCTTATTATATAACGCTTCGGACCAAAAGTAAAAAGAAAATGTTTAGTAAAATTAAGGAAAACAAAATAAAATTGAATCAAGGATTGGTTTCAAGGGATTTTTTTGATCAATCAATGCAATCGTATTACGGGATGCTTAAACATTGCAAAAGTCATAAGTTGAAAAAAAGATTACAGAAGCTCGTTCGAAATACTTAATTTAATTTGTTCTCAAAACAAGAGAATATTTTTCTTATTGATTTTTTCTCCAAGATAAGGTATCTTTTATTTAAAGAAGTCTTTAAGTTTTAATTAATTAATCAATCTATTTATGAAACATTTGAGACTCATTTTAATCACACTTTTAGTCTTAACGCTTTTCCCCATTAGCTCAATTCAAGCAAGAGCAGAAGAGCAAGCAAGGACTCGTGATCAGCAGAATATAGAAACAATGGAATTTGATCAAGAAGTTCCATTAGAAGAGGTTGGGATAGAAAAAAGAATTCAAGGTACCGGAACTCAAGATCGTAGGGTCGAAGAGAGCGTTTTGTTAGAAGTGGAAAATGATGAAGTTTTGGGGCAAAAAAAACAGGGATTTATCCAAGAAGTTGATGGAGAAAAAGTCAAAAAAGGAATAAGTCATGAGCCAAGTGAGCAAGCAGTTGCCAGGCGCAGTAAAGTAGCTAATTCTGTTCAAGAAATGTTGCAAGTTGCAGAAAGAAATGAAGGCGTTGGTACTCAAATTAGAGAAATTGCTAGAGTCCAAAATCAAATCCAAGAGGAAGCCGATACTGCATTGAATCAGGCTCAAGAACGAAAAGGTTTTGTTAAATTTTTAGTCGGATCTGATAATTCTAATTTAAATATAGCAGAAGAAAAACTAACCAAGCATCAAGAAAAAATAGAAGAATTAGAGGTTGTGAAAGATGGGTTAGAGAATGAAACAGATAGAGAAATATTAACTCAGCAAATTGAAGTTATGAAGCAAGTAAGTTCTGAAATAGAAAAAGAAATTACAGACGAAAGGCAAGGATTTAGTTTGTTCGGCTGGTTTTCGAAGTTATTTTCCAAACGGAATTAAATAAATCTAATTATTCAATAGAACAGAAAAACCGTCATGTCATTGACGGTTTTTCTGTCTTGACCTTTTAATTGAGGTGAGATATCATTTATTTAGACATTAAATAAATAAACTTTATGTTAGAATTTATAATTAATATTATTAGACAAAACGCTATAGATATTATTTGGATAATTTTTTTATTCGCTTTTGGAAAGATCATTTTAAGAACCATAGTTAAAAGAATTGTTAAGATAGTTGATGACGGAGACGATAAACATGTTTCCCAAAAAGAAAAAAGAGCAAAAACTTTAGGGCATGTTGTTCTAGCTATTGGTAATATTGTTATTTATATTGTTGTCTTATTTATGATTTTAAATCTGTTTGGAATAGACATAAAACCAATACTAGCTGGACTAGGGGTGCTCGGTTTGGCTGTTGGTTTTGGAGCTCAATCTCTGGTCAAAGATTTCGTTTCGGGATTATTTATTTTAATAGAGAATCAATATGGAATAGGCGATAGAATAAAAATAAGTAATTTTGAGGGTGAGGTTATTAGAATTACTATGCGTTCTACGGTATTGTGTGATGACGAAGGAAAAACATTTTACATCTCGAATGGTTCAATCGGAGATGTTGTTAATTTATCTCAACAAAAAATTTGTAAAGAAAAATAATTCAACTGTTGATAAATATTTACAGTATCTTTTTAAATTTAATTGTATTATAATATATAAGACATCTAAAGGTCGGCGATCAAGTTATAAAAAGTTTATATAATTTTTTAAAAATATGGCTGGCAAAAAAGTAACTAAGAAACCTGTACGCAAAGCAATCAAGAAAGCAGTGAAGAAACCAGTAGCAAAAAAGAAAGTAATCAAGAAAGCAGTGAAGAAACCAGTAGCAAAGAAGAGGGTCGCCAAGAAAGTGACCAAGAAACCTGTACGCAAGACAGTCAAGAAAGTAACCAAGAAAGCAACCAAGGCTCGCAAGAAATAATCAGTTTTTGAAAACCTTTAAAATAAAAGATCGGTGTAACGGGAGGTTGTGTCGATCTTTTATATTTATTTTTTTAGTTGTTAATTTTAAAAGAATCTGAGACAATAATTGATATGTTAATTCCTGACAAATTAAAAACAGGAGACGAGATAAGAGTTATTGCTCCGGCGCGGAGTCTGTCTTTGTTGTCTAAAGAAAATATTTTTTTAGCTCAGGATAAAATAGAATCTCAAGGTTTTCGAGTGAGCTTTTCAAAACATTGCGGAGAATCAGATATGTTTATGTCCTCTTCTGTAGAGTCTCGAGTGGATGACATTCACCAAGCTTTTGAAGATAAAAAAGTTAAAGCAATTTTAACTGTGATTGGTGGTTTTAACTCCAATCAAATTCTTTCTTATTTGGATTATAATTTGATTAAAAATAATCCTAAGATTTTGTGTGGATATTCAGACATAACAGCGCTTTTAAACGCTATAACTGCCAAAACAAACTTGATTACATATCACGGGCTTCATTTTTCAACATGGGGCATGAAAAAAGAATTTGAATATAATTTAGAATATTTTCAAAAATGTTTAATGCAAGAAGAAGGGTTTGAAGTAAAACCATCTCCAACATGGAGTGATGATACTTGGTATATAGACCAGGAAAAAAGAAATCTAATTAAAAATGACGGTTTTATTATTATTAACGAAGGTCATGCTGAAGGAAAAATTTTGGGCGGTAATTTGTGCACTTTTAATTTACTTCAAGGCACAGAATTTATGCCTGATTTAACTGATTCAATTTTGTTTATAGAAGACGATGATATGGCAGGAGATTCTTTTAGTATAGATTTTGACCGTAATTTACAATCGCTTATCCATCAACCGAATTTCAACAAAGTAAAAGGTATTGTTATTGGCAAATTCCAGAAGAAAGTAGATATAAATATTGATAAACTAAAATATATTATTCATTCTAAAAAAGAATTAGCAAGAATGCCTATTGTCTCTAACGTGAACTTTGGGCACACTAATCCTATGATTACTTTTCCTATCGGAGGTAGGGGATTATTAAAAATTGAAAATAATCAAGTAGAATTAAAAATTCTGGAGCATTAATTAATTTAATGAATTTTAATATGAGTGTTTACGAAAATGACGACAAAGAACTACAGCCACCATTGGACGATGTAAATAAACCTTCTGAAAAAAAACAAAAATCCAATTCTTTGGAATCACTTATTGATATTGCCGAAAAAGAAACAACAGAGATTATAAAATTATTTAAATCAAAATTTTTCAATGAAAATAATGAAGAAACGCCCATAACATCTGATGCATTAGAAAAAAAAATAAGAAATGCAATTGATATAATTCGTGACACCAAAGTTAAGTCATTGGAAAAAAATAAAGATTCTGAGAAAGAAAATTCCTTACAAATAATTCTTTCTATATTTCGTCATGATATAATAAACAAACTGGCAGTTTTGATATCTTCTGCTCATCTTTTAGATATGGACAATTATGAAGACAAAGAATATGTTCGTGATGAAGCCCAATCAAAGATTAAAGGAATGGAGATGTTAATTAAAGAAGTAGATGAGACTGAAGAAGCTATAGCATCGGGAGAATTAAATTTATATAATGTTCGGCAAGTAGCAGAAGACATAAAGAATGTTTATGATAATTTAAAAATTAAGATAAATGATAGTCATGATAAATGTTTAATTAAAACAAATGTTTCTTTGTGTTCAATTCTTGATAATATTGTTGCTAATGCCTTCAGGCACGGTCAAGCAACAGAAATAGACATAACAATTAATAAAGAAGACGAAAAATATGTTATAATAGAAGTTGAGAATAATGGAAGTCAACTTCCAGACGGAATTCAGGAAAAAATATTTGAAAAGGGATTTAAGGATGAAGAAACAGGGAACACAGGTTTGGGTCTTGCTATGGTACGAGATAGCATCAAGAAGGACCATGGAGAAGTTGTAGCCGAGAATACAGAGAAAGGCGTAAAATTTACCATTAGACTGCCCTTACTACAAAGCAAATAAAAATTTTAAAGAATTCTAAAAAAAGTTTGGTGGCCGAGCCACCAAACTTTTTGTCT
>CAZDOL010000018.1:3622-9540 GCA_964507075.1 uncultured Gammaproteobacteria bacterium | reverse complement strand
ACTGGCAATCGTGGCAGAATCTCTATCGGGGGTTCTTCTACTGGCTCTACAACTGCCGGTTTTTTGAAAAAAACAAGATATAAAAGAAAAGCCAAAAATAATACTAAGATTATAAAGCCAATAATTATTAAAATTTTTTTAGTTTTTGCGTTCATATTTTAATTGATTAAAACATTAGAACATGGGAACATTGTTTATGTTAAATTTATTTTATTATCTGTTGAATCTGTTGAAGTCAGACTTCAACAAGATTTAATAACATTCAGTCAATTTTTTGCCAAATCAGAAAATATCGCTTAAAGCCCACCCACAGAAAGAGGCGGAAGAGGGGGGACAGTCCCCTTTTAACAATAGTCCCCTTTTAATTTTAGTCTATACATTTCTTGTTTTCTACATCCCAGTGACACTTATTACACCATTGGCTATAAGTCACACAGCTCCCTATATCTAAATTCTCACATTTTGTCATTGGATTAATTCTTTGACAACATATAGACGGATCAATTATCTCCCCTTTCTCTGTGCAAGCTGATTTCTGAAGAAAACTTATTTTACCACTAAAAAAACCCTTCTTTGTCTCACAACAAACGTGACAAGATTTATTTGTAGAGATTTCAATATTCTTAATATAGGCAGAGGCCTTGCCAGCACTTTTGTTAGCAACTGTTACATTTAAGCCCGTTAAACTTTCATTAGCGTCATAATCGGCAATTACCATAATTCCTGCGCAACCGTTTTTAATATAGTCATAAAAGTTCTTTTCGGGATCTATGTCCTGGTCATATCTGCCGTCAAGTAAAATAAATCTTGGATGCCCTGGAGTAAATAAATGTTTAAATATCCGGTGCTCTATGGCCCAAAAATCGTTCTTGACATCACAACCTGAAATATAATTATCATCTACGCCTAAATCAAGAATCATGTCATAATATATAATATCTGGCTCTAAAGAGATTATCCCAAACTCACTTAAAGGAAAATATTGTTCTGCATGATTATCATTCTTCATTATCTCGAAACAACGATGATCATGCCATTCATAACATAAAGCACCATCATTGCAAATTGTTTTAGCAATATTCAAATCTACATATTCTATGTTACCTAAATCTAAAGTTCGGAGGTGCACTAAAGAAGGATTAACAAAATTAAGAAGAGAATAAGCTCCTATCGCTAAAAGCAAACCGATTAAAGAGGAGCTGATACGAGATTTAGCTTGACCGATTGCCGAAGCATTACCAGCTGCGGTCATCCATTGAAATCCAGCTATCATAATCATTACTATGGCGATAATTGCAATAGCTCCTACTGCCCACATATATATAGCTTTGAGATAGTCAATAAAGGTTCCTCCATCCACCACAACTTCCTTTCCCGCTTCAAATTTACTATCTGGAATTCCTATTTGCGGAACAAATTTAACTTTACCCGAATAGTCTTCATGTACTCCATTGTTCGCGCTGACAAAAGAAAAATTAGCAAACAAAAAGAATAAACAGAATAAAAGTAGAAAAATTTTATTTTTGCTAATCATATAGATAAATTAAAAAAATCTGCGATAAATTTTATAATTGGACTCTCCATCATTATAGCAACAGTTGCAATTAATGGCAAAAGAGTCAAAAGGAGAGCTATGAAAACAGCAAAATCTATGAATAAAATTATAAAAATTTCTATTTTAGATAATGCTGGAACTATCTTTGATTTCAATAAATTACCGAAAATAAGCTGGGCGTTCATAACCAAGAAAGTGATAATTAATCCCACTAAGGTTACTGCCGCTGTTCCATTTATTACCCGATAAATCATTTTTAAACGTTTTGCCGCTTTCTTGGTTTCTTCTATTTTCTCTTTCGCCTCTTCTACCTTACCGCCCCCTTTTTGTTCTCTACTTCTCTTTTCTCTTAACTCCTGCAACCGTTGCGCTCTTAAACGCGCCAAAATTCTTGCTGGCTTTTGAGAGACTGCTTCTGTGTCCCCGCTCCCCCTTCCAATCTCTTTGGTCGCTCTTCTTAACGCTTGCACTGGCGTCTGTGGCTTTAATCTGCGTTGGTACTCTTTTCTTGCAAGTTTTTCTAAATTATTAGGTTTTGTTTCTTCCCTCCGGTCCTTTTGTTGCTCATGCCAGAGCTCTCTTCTTTTTTCTTGTTCTTGTTTGGATTTCTCAAAATCGGTAGGCATAGGACTTAGTTAATTGGTTAATTAGTTAATTGGTTAATTAGGATACTAATCCCAATCCCTAAGTACCCATGTACCTAATTACCTAACTTAATGTTGTCTACTTTCCATTCTTGATTTTCATAAATGAATTCCAGTATTGCTGTTTTGTAATGAATTTCTGTTTGTTCATTATGTATTTCTTGTGTTTGAATTTGACCCACAAAAACTGCTTTTTCGTTGTCAATAAAATTGGACAAATTCAAAGATAACACTTTGGTTTGAAAACTAAAAAAATTATCATCTTGGTTGATTTTCTTTATCAGACGAGCTTCTATCTCTTTTGCCAACTTATTACTAACTTGAGACAATAAACTGCGTAAATTTTCTTGATTGTTGTCTGAAGAATAAGTGTTGTAACGTTCTATGAAAAAACGAGCCCTATTTTCTAATTGCTTCTGAAGAACAATAAGAGGGTCAGCGAATTTTTCCTCTTCTTGCTCCCCAATTTTCTCTAAAACATCACTCTCTTTCTCTTCTTCCGTCAAAACACTCGGGACAGAGCCATCTTCCGGTCTAACGCCAACATCTCCTTTGCTTAATAGTATTAAAATAACTCCCCCTACAAGAAGAACAATAATAATCGCGATAAAAATATTTTTTTTCTTCATAATAATTAATGATTAGTAATTAATGATTATTTCTTGCCCTGCTCTCTCGCGAATTCCTTCTTAGCTTCCTCAATCTCTAATAATTGTTTGGGGTCTGATGTTATTAACTGGTCTTCAGAATAAGAAGCAACTATCTTGATAGCCGCATGTTTAGAACCAGCAAAAAATATTCCATCACCAATTCCACATTCCAGTAATAAATATTTTTCGCCTTCAGTGAGCATAAAAGTTTTAGCCACTCCGTCAATAGCTGCTGGTGATTGCTTTAAAAGCAATTGCAGAGCCGAATTAGTCACAATTGCCCGACCATAAGATGATTCCAAAAAATCATTAACGTCTTGAGTAATGGTAGTAACCCCTAAATAATACTTTCTGCAACGTTTAACTAAAGCAAAGATAAACTTGGCTGAATCTTCGTGTTGCATTAACCACCAGGCTTCGTCAATCAATAAAATCCTTTTCTTTAATTTTGACCGAACCACATTCCAAATATAACTAACAATAGTATAAATAGCCATTGGCCTTAATTCATCTTCAATGTCGCGAACAGAGAAAGTAACTAATTGATTATCCGTCTCTACATTAGTAGGATTATTAAGAAAACCAGCAAAAGTGCCTTCTGTATATTTCTTTAACCTTTCAGCTAAATCAGCTCCTCCCTCCATTCCCTCTAATATTTCTTGCAAATCGCTCATGGTGGGAATGTTTACCTGACTTAAGTCACATCCAGGAACAATATCTTTCTTGGCATAAGTTTCAATCAAAGCTCTGTCCATTATAGAATCCTCCTGAGCGGTAAAATTCTTAACCCCTTCTTTATTTTCCTGTCCAATCATAATTCTTAAAAGCCCCTTAATTGTGATAACACTAGTACGAATCACATCAGCCGCGCTAATGTTTTTATCTTCTGATTTCGGTAAATCAAATGGATTAATTTTGCTCTCAGAAGAAAGGGAAATATTGATATAAGTACCACCTACAGCATCAGAAAGATGCTTATATTCTTGTTCTGGGTCAATAATAATTACATCTGTACCAAACATCAATGAGCGCAGAACTTCTAATTTACAAAAATATGATTTACCAGCTCCAGAGGTAGCAAACACAACAAAATTGGCATTAGGCATAGAAAAACGATCAAAAAGAATTAAACTGTTGTTGTGTCTATTTACTCCATAAAGAACACCATTCTCTGAGGTTAAATCAGCAGAGATAAAGGGGAAGCTGGAAGCGCAAGGAGAAGAATTAATATTATTTAAAATCATTAATTGGTCATTAGATAAAGGAAGAGTAGAATTAAATGCTTGCTCTGACTGGTAAAAAATCCTTCGACTATAAATTAATTTTGAAGCCAAAAGGCTTTCTATCTTTTCGGTCAATAAATCTAATTTCTTCTCGCTTTTAGCATAAACAGTTATATAAAGACCAAATTGAAAAAAATGTTCAACACCAGTAGTTAAATCATCTCTTAATTGTTCAATGTCATTAAGAGCAGTTTCTTTAAGGGGGTCGCGAGGCAAACCTTTGTCCTGGGCGATGCTCATTTCAGCCTGAAGGTTGCCAACCCTATTCTGAAGTTGTTTAAGTATAATGCCTGCTTTAACTGGATAAAAAAACATAGCTACATCCAAATAGGCATTAAAATTAATAACTGGCATAAACCACCCCACAGAAATATATCTTGGAAATCCTACTACAAAAATCGTCCGCAAATATCTATCTCCCAACTGGAGATATTGAGGATTTACCCTTAAAGCTGAAGGAGCAATCAAATCTTGAACCGTAAAACGACCACGTTGATATTTTTCTTCAGTATCAATAAATTCATGAGCTTTTTGGTCTGACAAAGAAGAAACCTTTTTTTCTTTGTCTTCTTCTTTTTCTATTAAACTATCTGGGGTTATAGACATATTATTATTCTATTCTTAATTTTTCTAAATCTATTAATTTTTGATTTTTAGATTCTACGGGATTGTATACGTTATAAAATAATTCAATTAAACTCTGAGTATCCAAGGGGCTAGTTTTAATACCCATAGAAGAAAGCCCTGAGATGACATTATCAACTCTTTTGAAAAGCATCTCTCTGTAGGCCTCAAATTTTTCTCTTTTAATCTTTACTATGATGGCCGCGCTTAATATATCTGAAATTTTGGACAAAAATCCTCTTTTTTTGTCACCAGCTGGACTATAATGAACAACAATATAAAAACGACGGCTCATTATTTCTCCCAAATCTATTAATTCTTTGATAAAATCACGATAATCTGTTGTTTGATTTCTAAGAAGCTCGTTAGTTTGGTTCTGTTTCAGAATATTTAATTCATTGACATAGGGGTCAATATTAAAAGGTCGGGAGTGAATAACAATTTGTAAAGGAAATTCTAAAGTATTCAAAAAACGAGCGTAAGATTGAATAACGGCTTTTTGTTCATCTTCAGATTTGAGAGCAAAGTTTATAGAAGAAGCAAGTAAAACCGCTCTTAAACTGCCGTCTTTCAAGACTAAACAGTCATTTTTGATTTCCGCAATATCTAAATATTTTTGAGTAGATGGTATGTTCATAAAACTTAAACAAATTTTTACGAATTATATAACAAATTTTTACGAATCACGAATTTTTTATTCGTGTTTCGTGTATATTCGTTCGTAGATTAGTGTCTATTCGTTTTCTATTTCCTCATCATATCTTCCGCCAGTGTCAACTAATAATGCTATCTGCGAAAGCTTGGAACGGAAAAGGGGCTTACGACGAGTATCTATTATCTCTGTCGGTAATTTTTCTTTAATTTTTAATTCTTTTTCAGGAACAGAAGAATATTCTTTTCCCCAAACTCTTAATTTGGGTTTTTTAAGGGTGACAGAAACATTAAAAAGAAAAGAATGAATTGGTTGATGATTAACTTTTGCAAATGCCAAAGCGCCTCCAACTATAAATAAAATAATTGCCTCAAAAATAAAAAGCGTAAAATCGGACAACTTGAAACAAATAAAACCTAAACCAAATGTAACAATTAAAATAATTAATTGGCGTGGTGTAATCGGACCTAAAATTTTAGGTTCAACGTCAATAAATTGAGGAACGACAAA
>CAZDOL010000018.1:0-3522 GCA_964507075.1 uncultured Gammaproteobacteria bacterium | reverse complement strand
CCTTCTTTTTGGCGTTCATTTATTGTCTCCTCTATTGACTTACCTTTATTGATTGATTCTTCTCCAATTTCTAAATAAAGCTTATTGATTTCTGATTCTTTCCAAGACTTAATTCCTTCAGCTTTTTTTACTAAAGAATCTTCAGCTAATAAATTTATCTTCTCTTGAATTTTAAGTATGGCTTCTTGTGAGGTGCCCCATCTTCTCCAATCAATCAAACTAATGCTTCGTAATTCATCGCTGGGTCCATAAATCTTGGGTTTATTGCTAACACTTTCCACCATTGTTTTATCAGGTTTTGCTAAATTTCTCCCTAAAATAGAAGGAGAAGGAGAAGGAGAAGGAGAAGGAGAAGGAGAAACTCTCTTTGGTTGAAATTTCTTAATCACTTCTTCTACATCTTGGATTATTTCCTCTTTCTTAATATCAGTTTTTTCTATCTTTTTAATTTCTGGTTGTTTGATTTTCTCTATTTTTGTAATAATTTTTGGCATTTTTGTTTCTATTTTCAACAATTCCTTAACCGGCGCTTTTATTAAGGCCTTAGCTTTTTCCATACTAATAATCTTTTTTGTTGAAGAAGAAATAACTTGGGTTTGTTGGTCTTCTTTCTGCAAAATACGCATAATCTTATCAGCTACCTCTTGTTCCATACCCATTCCACCAATTTTTGAGGGTCTCTTTAAAACAATAGCTGTTTCAGTAGAACTACGCACATTGCGAATAAATGAGAGAACTATATTCTTGAAACGATTTTTTAAAACATCATCTTCTAATTCTATTCCTGTTTCTTTGATGATTTGTTCCACAATACTATCCGCGTCTATCTTTCCCTGCGATTCTGTTTTCACTAATTCTGATAATTCGTCAGCTGGGATTTCTCCTCCCCATTCTTTAATATATGACAAAGCATTAACCTTTAAATAATCACTTAAAGGTAAAACTCTGCGCTTTAAAATTTCGGTTGCTATTTTTTTTGTTTGCTCTTTATCAAGCTCCAAAGATTCTAATTCATTAAGCAATTCATCCAAACCAATTCTCTTAAAAACAATCCTTTGCAAGATATCAAACAAAACATTAACCTGTTGAGCGGATAAATGAAACTTTTTGATAATTTTTTCATTAGCTATCCTTGTTTCATCGCTCAACAAGATATCCTGGATACATTCCGGCAAATCTCTAAATTCTATTGGAGCTTTATCATCAGTTTTCATACGTTTTTATATATTACACCATTTTAGAATCCTCTTCAAATCTTTTATCTTTTTCCTCTTGGACTTTTGCGTCTTTTTTCTTCTGCGCTGCTTCTGCTTCTGCTTCCTTTTTCTTCCGCTCTGCTTCTGCTTCTGCTTCTTTTCTAATCCTTCTCTTTTTTGGAACCAATGAAGAATCAGTATTAGTAAATTTTTCTAATAATTCTGTAGCGTGGTCTCTTTCTTCTTGACCTAAAGTTTCATCTTGCTCCATCTCATAAAGAATTTCTCCTAATTTTTTCTTAACATCCTTAGACATTTTCTTTGTATACTCTTTCAAAAAACCAAAATCTGCAGCTTTTAAAATAGCTCTTCCAATTTCTGGGCTTCTTTCTAAAGTTTCGGCATCTAAATCTGCTAACTGTTTTACATTAATCTCATTATCAGCAATATCCTTAGATAAATCATGACTAATCCTCTCTCTGTCTGCTTTACTTTTGTCATCTGTTCCTTCAATCCCTGCGTAAATTGCGTCTATATTTTCGCCTTTTTTATATTTAACATATTCTTTTCTTATTTTTTTTGCTTCTGGAGTATGTATTTTTTCAGGAGTTTCATTGTTTTCCTTTATTACAGCTTCCCATGAAGAATCTATAATCTCTTTAAATCCAGTTTTTGCAGACATCTTTTTTATAAATTCAGGAGACATAGTTTTTGCAAAAACTCTAAAAAATTCTGTTGACCCAAGAGACTCCTTGGAAAGATTAGACCCAACCAACCCCTCATTATGTTCTAAAAATTCTTTTAACTTTGCGGGGTCGCTATACAAATCATCCAAACGTCCAGTGGCTTTAAAATATTGCAATCTTTTGGCTCCTCTTGGGTCATATAATGCATGCTCTTCGTCCTCAAAATTTTTGGCGTTAAATACATTTTTGTCAAAAATTTTATCTAAATTAGCCTCTCCTTCTGGTGTCTGTCTCATTTTAGCCCCAAGGTCGCTAATCTGGTTGCCAGACAATGATTGTATGACCATTTCGCCAAATTTGCCACCAGAATTTTTTATTAAATCATCTAATTTTTTTGAATCCATTTCTGGAATTACTTTAACTAAATCAATTTTTCCTTCATTGACGTCACTCTTAAATCGTCGCGCATCAGCTTCATTTTCAAAATTATTATACTCAATTTCAGCAATTAAATCGGCATCAGACGTCTTTTTGATATGGTCAGTAAATTGATTTCTTAAAATTGGATTACTCGCCATAGTTGACTGAGCGATTTTTATAATATCTCGGTTAGAAACCGTATTTCCTTTTAAAAAACCTCTTTGCGCTAAAAGAATAGCCGCAGCCATTTTCTCAACAGCTGAACCCATTTTAGCCAAAACTCTCAATTCTTCTTCACTCTTGTCCTGCATCCCATCTTGAGTATCTTTTACTCTTTGGGCTTGAGCTAACCGACCAACAGAACGATCTTTTTTTCCAAATTTGTCAAAATTTCTGTCAAAAGAATTAAATACTTTAGTAAAAAAACCTGCAGCATCACCTTTCTCGCTAATTTCCTTAGCTCTCTCTTTTCTTTTTGTTTCAAGCGATTTAATTGTATCTGCCTTCCAATTTTTAAAACCTTTTATGCCTTTTTCTATTCCTTTAATGCCAACACCAAGTACTGGGAATTTTTTACCTCCTTCAAGCGCCATTTTGCCCAATCCAGCAACCGCCCCTCCTGCCAATCCTTTGCCTATTCCCATAGCCACCTTTCCTTTTACTTTCGCTTTGTCCTTAACTTTCTTCAAAATTCCTGCTTGACCGGTAGCATATGCTTGCATTTTGCCAACTGCTTTGCCTGCTATTTTTCCTCCCACCACCCCTAATTGCTGAGCAATTAATAGAGAACCAACCAACATAGCAATAGAAACTACAAATTTAGCAAAATTAGAAGGATTAGCCGCTTCAGAAACAGAATTATCTGATAAAACAATTTTTGTTTCTGTTGTAGTTCCTTCAAGGAAATCAACAGAAGTTTGGGGAACAATAGAACTTTGATTAGCAACAGCAAAAGAAAGCCATATAAAAAAAGCCATTACTGGACCAACAATTAATTGATTAGTAAATTTATCCCACCACATATTACTGTAGCTTTTCATTTTGCCGGGAAATACATTCAGAACAAAAACCAAAGGAGATAAAACAACCAATAACCAAATCATAACAATTCTAAAAGCCAAGATAATCATCATAATGGAAATAACTATCAAAGAAATAACTACCAAAATTAGAGCGAAAAGAGCTCCCGTAAGAGCGCTACCACCTGCTGCTGATTGCGC
>CAZDOL010000017.1:0-9617 GCA_964507075.1 uncultured Gammaproteobacteria bacterium | reverse complement strand
TATGTATCTTGAACGTTTAGAACTAATTGGATTTAAATCTTTTGCTAAAAGAACCATCCTAAAATTTGCTAAACCCAATCAAAAAAAGTTTAATATTACTGCTATTGTTGGTCCTAATGGATCTGGGAAATCAAATTTAGGAGAATCAATTCGTTGGGCATTAGGCGAACAAAGCCTTAAGGCTCTGCGTGGGAAAAAATCTGAAGATATAATTTTCTCTGGCTCATCCCAAAAAAAACACCTCAATTCAGCTGAGGTTATTTTGTTTTTCAACAATGAAGACGAATCAGCGGCAATTGATTATAAGGAATTCACCATTACCCGCAAAATCTATCGCAATGGCGAAAACGAATACCTCATAAACAAAAATCGTGTCCGTCTACAAGATATCCTATTATTAATGGCTAAAACCAATTTTGGTCAAAAAAGTTATAGCATTATTAGCCAGGGAACAATTCAACAAATATTAGAATTATCTTCTGGCGAAAGACAAAGATTCTTTAATGAAGCTACTAGCATCAAGCAATATCAGATTAAACAAGACAATGCCCAAAGAAAGATAGAAAAAAGCCAAGGAAACTTACAGCAAACAGCAATCGTGCTCTCCGAGATTAAACCTCTACTCAATTCTCTTGGTCGCCAAATTCAAAAATTAGAAAAACGACAAGAGATAGAAAAAGAATTACACGAAAAACAAATAAAATACTATCATCATTCTTGGCAAGCTCTGCGTCAAAAAAATATTACTCTAAACAAAGAAATAAAAGCTAAAGAGCAAGAACGCAAGCAAATTGTCCAAGCATTAGAAGATGTTCAAGAAAAATCGAAAAATTTCTTCAAAAAAACAATTGGTCAAGAATATCAAAGGCCCCAGCAAGAATATCAACAACTATTAGAAGAAAAAAATCAATATATTTCAGAACAATCATTATTAAATGATAAATTAATAGAAGAACAAAGAAAAACTGACCAAAAAATAAAAATAAATCGTGAAATTGGCCCTAAAACAGAAGAACTTATTCAAGGCTTACAAGAAATTAAAATAATTCAAGAAAAGCTCTGGCAAAAAATCAGACAAGCCGAGAATGAAAAAGACTGGGAAGAAATCAAGATTTGGGCGGAAAAAGCCCAAGAAAAAACCAAAAAATTATTAGATTCTTTTTTAATCAAAAATTCTTCTCAGTTAGAAAAATCTCCCTTTAATAAAGAATCATTAGATAAAATACAAAAGGAAAAAGAAATCTTAAATCAAAAAATAAAAATAATTGATGAGAGGTTGCAAAAAGCTAGTCAAAAAATGGAAAAATTCTCTGAAGAAACAAATAGCAAAGAAAAAGAAATGCTTTTTTGGCAAAAAGATATACACCATCAACAAATAAAATTGGGAAAAATAGATTATCAAATCAGTGAGCTTAAGATTGAATTAGCTCGTTGGGAAACAAGAGAACAAGCACTAGACGAAGAGATAGAAAATGAGATAAAAAATTATAGCGCACAAATTAAAAAATTAGTTGAAAGCAAAGAAGAAAAAATTTACCAATCTAGCGCCTCTGACCTTGAAAAAATCAATAAATTAAAATATCAATTAGAAATAATTGGGGGAATTGACCCAGAGGTTATGAAAGAATATCCCAAAGTTAGAGACCGCCATGAATTCTTAGAAAAACAAAGCATTGATTTAGAGCAAAGTATAAAATCATTAAATAAAATCAGCAATGAATTAGACCAAAAAATAAAAAGTCAATTTCAAGAAAGCTTTAACAAAATCAATCATGCCTTTAACAGATACTTTAAAATTATATTCAATGGTGGTGACGCTAAAATAGAATTAACAGAAATTATTCAAGAAAATGGCAAAGAAGAAAAAAATATTGATATTTTAGCTACGCCTCCTGGCAAAAAAATAAAAAACATTTCTATGCTCTCTGGCGGAGAAAAAGCCCTAACCTCTCTCGCTTTAATAGCCGCTATAATATCCATCAATAAACCTCCTTTTGTTATACTAGATGAAGTAGCTGCTTCTCTAGACCAAGAAAATTCATCAAGATTTGCTAAAATTATTAGAGAACTCAGCAACTACACCCAATTTATTGTTGTTACTCACAATCAAGAAATAATAGAAATATCAGATATTCTTTATGGGATAACTATGCAAGAAGATGGAACATCTAAACTACTCTCTCTTCAATTATAAAAAATTTTAAACAACAAACCCACTCATTAATATCCAATGAGCGGGTTTTTGTTTTCATGAGTAGTTGCCTCATTAAGTGGTAAGTTATATTAGACAATTACTTTGCAGGGCCCAGGAAAGCGTATTTTCCAGCTATGACAAACTTGAATAGAGCAGAATTCTGTAATTTTTCTGCCAAATAAAACATATTTGCCAATCAATAAGCATAAATGTATCCAGAGATAACAATTAAAAAGAAAATATGAATAATACGGTTTCCACCAAATCGGCGAAAGAGATGGGAAACCAAGAGCTATGATTATGGTTAAAGCAATAATTATGAACATAATATCATCCTGCCAGACATAAGCAACGCTTTCTTGGGTAATTATCTCCGGATCAATTGAATATGTATTGCTTGTCTTTGCTTCTTGCAAATGCATTTCTTCTCTAATCAATAAGGATAAGATGGTCAAAGACCAATATCCTAAACTAACAATTATAAGTGGTAATGATAAGCTCTTAATTCCCAAATAAGTTCCAGCAAAACCAGCTATCAATTTAATCAAACAAATAATTTTGCCCCTTAAATAAAATATATTTTTTGATTTCTTGTCTAGTTGATATAGATGCAAAGAATCTGTTAACCAAGTTTTTAGGACTCCGGAAGCTAAAACCGTACCAGTAGCAAGGAAAACTTCAGCTGAGATAAATCCTAATAAACTATCTGCTAACGAGTAAAGCGCTAATGCAATTCCATGTAAAATTGTTGAGGCAACCAAAGAAATCTTTTTTCCCAAAATACCAACAATCATTTTACCAGGTGTCTCTAATACAAGGAGTATTAACAAATAAAAGAGATTTATCAAACTGATTTCCTTAAAATTCAAACCTGCTTCAACAAGAAAAATAATATAGATTGTCGCGTGCAAACTTATTAAAATAACAGCTATCAAGCTGACTAATAAAAATTTAGTAATTATTCTCTTAATCATAGTGACTCTCTCTTTTAATTTATTAACGAGTTAAAATCAAAAGCTCCTGGGATTTGGCCCAGAAGCATAAAGAGGGGGACAAGCAAATGATCACAATTTAATTGAAATAATCGCTTTTTGCAACATTAGCTATCTGGGCCCCAAAAATTAAAAACCAAACACAAGCACTAATTATAAAAATGCTGGTATTTGCAACCAGAACCTGTCGGTTCCTCTGATAGCAACTACTTAATTGTTGAATTTCGCTTTTCATCTCAATCTATTTTAAAATTACTATTACACTTATATAGACGAATAAATTTGAATTTTGCAACCAAAAAAGACAAATCTATAATCTGTCTTTTTCTAAATTCAATTTATTTTTTAATCTCTAGCCGAAGGAATAATTACTGACTTCAGGTTATCAAAATCTTCCAAAATCAACCCTGTGCCCCGAATGATTGCTGTAGCAGGATCATCAACTAAACAAACAGAAATATTAATCTTTTTTCTAATCAACTTATCTAATCCCTTTAGAAGAGAAGCCCCGCCCGAAAGAATCACTCCCCTTTCGTAAATATCAGACACTAATTCTGGGGGTGTAGATTCAACGGTATCCCGAATGCCCTCTATAATTATTTTTAAGGTCGGCAAGATAGCTTCCCTAACCTGAACATCAGTAATGGTCACTTCTTTCGGTAAACCGCTCACCAAATCTCTTCCTTTGATTTTCATATCCTGGGCTTTATTTATAGACGCAGCTGAACCTATCTTTATCTTAACCTCTTCAGATGTTTGCTGCCCCAGAAGAATACCAAACTTCTCCCGAACGTAATCAATAATATTTCTGTTAATTAATTCTCCTCCTATTTTTAGAGACTTGTGAGCTACAATTCCATTTAAAGAAATCACCGCTATTTCAGAAAGTCCTCCGCCTAATTCAACGATTAAATTTCCAATTGACTCTTGAACTGGCAAACGAGCGCCAATGGCAGCAACAACTGGTCTTTCCACTAAAAAAACTTCACGCGCACCTGCCTGCAAAATAACATCTTCAAGAGATTTTTTTTCTACTTCTGTTATTTCTAAAGGAATAGAGGCCACTACTCGCGGACGCGGAATTAGAGTAAAGCTATCGTGATGAACTTTATTAAAAATCAGTTTAAGCATTTTCTCTGTTACCTCAAAATCTGAAATCACGCCATTCACCAAGGGCTTAACAACTGAAATATGTGCTGGAGCTTTACCTAACATTCTTAAAGCATTATTACCAATAGCAACCACCTGATCGTTTCTGGTATTAATGGCCATAATTGTTGCTTCGTTAATAACTAAACCTCGCCCCCTAACATAAACACGGGTATTGGTTGTTCCTAAATCTAATCCAATATCTTTAGAAAAAATCTTTTTAAACATATCTGTCAGTTAATTGGTTAATTGGGGATTGGGTAATCAGGTAATTAAATAATTAAAATCCCGATTACCTAAGTACCTAAGTACCTGACCCTATTTTACTTAATAGTTGCTTCATTGTAAACAGCTTAGTACTCTTCTTACCTCTTTCTTTGTATTCTATTTTAGAACCTGATTTTTTGCTAATTACCAACCTAATAGGAATACCCATTAAATCGGAGTCATTAAATTTAACTCCCGCTGATTCACAACGATCATCAAATAAAACATCAAAGCCCAATGATTTTAAATTTTTGTAAACTTCCTGAGCCCTTTTAAGAATTGTTTTATCGTCTAAGTCCAATCCTAATAAATGGATGTCAAAGGGAGACACACTAGCTGGCCAAATAATTCCATTTTGGTCATGATTCAATTCTACTATAGTGGCTATAAGCCTTTCTAGTCCAATGCCATAACAACCAGCGATGATCGGCTGTTGTTGCCCCTTCTTATCAACAAAGAAAGCCTTCATTTTTTGACTATAAATAGAGCCTAATTTAAAGATATGTCCTACTTCAATTCCTGTTTTAGTGGTTAATTTATTTTTGCATTTAGGACAAAATAACTCTTGTCCTCCTATTTCTACGTTAGCAGCCCAGCCACACTTTTCGCAGAATAAAAGATTATCTTCTCCTGATTCTGCAAAAATCATAAATTCGTTGGACATACTTCCTCCAATCGTTCCAGAAGAAGCGTTAACAACTATTGGTTCTAAGCCGCAAGAACGATAAATTCTTTGATAGGCCTCAATTACTTTTAAATAATAAGTGTCTAAATCTTGAGCTGAAATATGGAAACTATACATATCTTTCATTACAAATTCTCTGGTCCGCAATAAACCAGCTGTTGGACGCAGTTCATTTCTAAATTTATTTTGAATCTGAAAAACATATTTTGGTAAATCTTTGTACGATTCAATAAAAAATTTTACTATTTTAGTTATAACTTCTTCATGAGTTGAACCAAGCGCTAAATATTTATTATGTCTATCTTTTATTTTGAATAAAGGTGGGTCAATGGTATCCCAACGACCACTCTCCAACCATAACTCTTTCGGTTGCAAGCTTGGCATCCGCAGTTCTTCGCCACCAATTAAAGATATTTCTTTTCTAATAATATTTTCAACTTTCTGATAAACTCGAAAACCTAAAGGCAAAAGCGACCAAACTCCACTAGTCAACTGATGAATGTATCCTCCGCGAACTAAAAATTTATGGCTAATTGCCACGCTATCTTTAGGATTTTTGCGTAAAGTTTTTGTTAAAAAATTAGATTGCAACATATGAATTAAAATAAATTTACTATTTCGCGAAAACTAACCACTACCATCAAAAGTAACAATAAATAAAACCCAACACTTGTAGTAATCATCTCTATCCGTTGATTAAAGGGACGACCCCTCAAACCTTCAAATAAAGCGAAAACTATTCTTGAACCATCTAGGGCTGGAAAAGGGATGAGCTGGAAAGCTCCAATAGCTACTGAAATAACAGCTACAAAATGTAAAAGATAAATAAAACTAACTTGAGCCACACTACTAATCATTTGAGTTATGCCAATTGGGCCCAAGACACCGCCAATCATCTTATGCTTAAATATTAATGTCTTAAAAATGAGTCCCAATCCATAAAATATTTGACCCAATAAATAAAAAGTCATACTCCAGCCCTTGACTATGGCCTGATGCCAAGGATATCTAACCAATGCTGTTTTAGACAAAGACACTCCGATAAATCCTTTATTTAAAACACTTTCTTCTGAATTATTCTCATCTTTAAAAATGTCTTCATATGGCAAAACTGATAATTCTTGAGTTATAATCTTTTGTTTGCGCTCAACTTTGACTTCTATAAATTTTCCTATTTTGTCTTGAATATAATTTTGTGTTTCAGCTACTTCTGTAAATTTTTGACCGTCAATATCAAGTAAAATATCTCCCACTTGCAAATTGGCCTCAAATGCAGGTGAATCAGGAAAAATCCCGCCAATCTGGATAGTAACCGGACCAACAATTTTTCCAGCAACTAGATTCTCTTGGCTTAAATCACGCGGAATGCCGATTAGACATAAAAAGGAAAAAATGGCAACAGCCAAAAGAATGTTCATTATTGCTCCACCAGCACTCACTAAAACTTTTTTCCACCAAACTTGAGCAGAAAAACTGTCTTTATCTGACAGAACATTCATTTCACCCTTTAATTTGGTAAACCCCCCCAATGGAATCCAATTCAAAGAATAAACAGTTTTGTCAGAAGATGAAATAGGATTTTTTCTTCCCCAAAAAAATTTAGGTTTTCCTTTTTCAAAAATAACCCCCCCCATTCGCGGAGGATAACCAATACCAAATTCCTCTACTTTCACTGAAAAAATCTTAGCCATTAAGAAATGACCAGCTTCGTGAAAAAAAATTAAAATACTCAAAGCTATAATAGCCAAGAAAATAAACATAAACGCCTAAATTACCATGATTTCTTCTTCTTTTTTTTGTCCCATTAATTTAATTTCCTCTTGTTTTTCTCGGCTTAATTTATCTAATTGATCAAAAAGGCGATATTTGTCGTCTTCGCTAATTTCTTTAGCCCTTTCGTCTTTAACAATTTGTTCTTTGATTTCGTCGCGTATATTGCGTAGAGATCTGCGAGAATTTTCTAATTTTTCGTGCAAAACTTTAATTAAACCTTTTCTTGTATCTTCATTTAAAGATGGTATTTTAAAACGAATAAATCCTTCATTGATGGTAGGTGTAGCACCCAAATTAGCTGTAACCAAAGCCTGTTCTATATTTTTGGAGACATTTTTGTCCCAAGGTTGAATTAAAATCAAACGTGGTTCAGGGGTGCTCAAAGACGCTAATTGGTCAAGCCTGGTTTTAGCACCATAAACATCAACTAGAATGTTGGCTACTAATTCTGTACTCACTCTATTGGTACGTAAACTTTGAATATCTTTCTTTAAAAAATCAATCACTTTATTAAATTTTTCTTGATGAGATTCAATAAAATCCATATATATTTAACTTAATTACTAAAAGATTGCATTCCTAAATAGAGAATATTAGGGTCAAAGGGGTCAATAATTAGCTGAGACAATTGATTCTTAGTGGAGACCGATTTAGGCGTCCAGTTTAAACCACCATCAAAAGATTGAAAAACTATATTCTTGTCCAAAGCAACATAATATATTATATTAGGATCTGGAATATAAACGGCAAAAGAAATTATTTTAACCTTTCCATGGTCAGTTAATAATTTATATTCTGTCCAGGTTTGTCCGCTGTCATTAGTTTTCAATAACCCATAATCATTAGCGCTAATTAATACCTCGGGCTCATAAGATTGAAAAATTATTTTAGTTGTCTTCTGAGCGCCACCATAACTCTTAAGCGATTCCGACAAAGAAAACCAATCTAAGCCCTGATTATCAGAACGAAAAATACCTTTTTGAGAAGTGCTAACATAAATTCTTTGAGTGTCATGAGCGTTTATTAATATTTCTTTTATCTGGTCTTTAAAATTATTTATAGTTGCCCAACTAAATCCGTCATCTTCACTACGAATTAACCGACCATCAGAAAGCCCTAAATAAATTCTTTGTGGAGAAGAAGAATCAATGGCCACATTATTGATAATTACCTTAGGTATGGCCTCTAAATAAATAATTTGCCAAGTGCGACCAGCGTCTAATGTTTTAAAAACTTGATTGTCAACTGCTACACAAACAATATGTTTTAATTTGGGATGAACCGCAATAGACATAATCTCTCCTTTGGGAAATGTTCTAATTTTTCTCCAAGACTCAGCAGCATCAAAGCTAACAAAAAGGCCTTGCTTTTTTGATCCCAAATATATAGTTTTGTTGTCTTGGGGGTCAAAAACAAGCGCGTTTACATCTACTCTATCTAATGCTCGGGTTTCATTTTCTAAAGAACAAATATTAGCTTTTTGTTGCCAAGAATCAGCCGAATCTATGCTTTTAAAAACCCCATTACTATATTTTGGTTTGACCGTGCAACCACTTAAAAAAACAAATATCAAGAAGATAGAAAAAATGAAAAGAATTTTTATTTTACTCATATACTAAAAATATTAAAATTAAACAAAATCATTAATTACTAAATTTTCAATTGACAATTTTTTGTTAGCATATCTATCTAACCAAGATTGAGTTCTTAAAATTTGATTCATAAAAAGATAAAGTTCCATTTGAGAATACTTTTCAGATAAATCCAACAATTTCTTTTTTTCTAAGGTGCTAGATGGAGTTAAATGCAATTTAACTAAAGTCAAATCTCTTATAAACTGAAGCAAAAAAAATAAAGTTTGCTTGGTCTTGAGTTTCAGTATCAGGCTAGCCAATTTGAACTTGTTTTCCAAATTATTCCGTTCCGATAAAAAGAATATAAATTTTTCCATCAAATCCTCGCGACTTTTAAAAGCTTCTTCTTTGTTCTGAGCCAATTTTATGGCTAATCTAGGCAAATTTAAAGATAAGTTAGAAATTTTTTGAGCTTCGGTTAAACTTAAATCAAATTCTTTTTTCAAGAAACAACTAAGTTCTTTTGAGGATGGGGGTAAAAATCTTAAAATTTGACAACGAGAACGAAGAGTAGCGGGCAAATTGCCAAAACCCCTGGCCAATAAGATTATAAAAACATGAGGTGGAGTGTCCTCTAATAATTTCAGCAAAGAATTAGCAGCAGAAATTGTTAAACTATCCGCCTCTTCTATTATAACAATTTTAGAAGAACCGAAAAGGGGAGCTAAGTTAATAATACCCTTAACTTTTCGGACTTGGTCAATGCTAATATCTTTATCATCAATTTTGCCAACACAATAAACATCAGGGTGTCTTCCTTGAAGCACTTGAGAACAATTCTGGCATTCAAGGCAAGGAGAATCCTGAGAATCACAAAGCAAATTAGTGGCAAAATATATAGCTGTTGTTTTTTTGCCAACATATTCTGGACCACAAAATAAATAAGACTGAGCTAGCCTCTTGTTTTTAATGCTATTTTTCAA
>CAZDOL010000016.1:1325-9631 GCA_964507075.1 uncultured Gammaproteobacteria bacterium | reverse complement strand
TATTTTTTTGTTCTAATTTATAGCTAAGAGAAATAAAAGCGTCATTTATTCTGGATTTTATAAAATCAAACTTTTTGAAAATAAAATCAAACTTAGAAATCAAATCATTGGCAATAATTTCTAAACGATGTTTTTGAATAATTAATATATTTTGGTATTTATCTAAAATATCTCTTTCTAATTTCTGAATAGTGTTTATGGCCTGTTCCCAAGATTTGTTTAGAACAATGGCAACTGCAGTGGGTGTAGAAACCATTAAATCAGAACACAAAGAGGCCAAAGGTACATCTTTGTCATGTCCTATCCCGCATATCACCGGAACATTAAAATTAGCAATTTTACGAACTAAAGCTTCATTGTTAAAGGCCTGTAAACTCTCTAAGCTTCCGCCACCCCTAATAATGATTAAAACGTCAATTTTTTGATTGGCAAAATAATCAATTGCAAAAGTTAAATCTGAAACAGCGATTTGTCCTTCTACTCTGGAATCTTGAAATTTAATTTTATACCCATATTTGCCCAAATTATTCAGAAAATCATGAATAACCGCTCCGTTAGAAGATGTTATTAGTCCTATTCTTTGAACAAATTCTGGTAGGACTTTTTTCTTTTCAGCAGCGAATAATCCTTCTTCTTTTAATTTTTCTTTTAATTTTTCATAAGCTTTTTTCAATGCTCCTTCTCCAACTAATTCTATAGTAGATGCCCTAAAGCTTAAACGACCACTTGGTTTATAGATTTCGGAAACTCCATTAGTTATAATCTCGGAACCTTCTATCAAAGAAATTCCACACAACTCATAATCCTTTCTCCACATAAAACACCTTAAAATGCTTTCATCTTTTTGATCTTTTAGGGAAAAAAACAAATAACTACTCCTAATATCTAATTCCGTCACTTCTCCTTGAATTCGCCCTTTTATTTGACGAAGACTATCATTTAAAAGATTTAAATAACTGCTAACAGTATAAGGCTTTTCAATCTCTTCTTCTTTAATAATGGGCTCGTTTCCTTTAATCATATTGAGAATATCTTCTCCATATTTACAAAACTTTTTTTCTTTAATGCCCTTAATCTCAATAAGCTCTTCTTTGTTTTGAGGTTTTATTTGAGCGATGCTCTCAATGGTTTTGTTGGGAAAAACTCTAAAAAGTTCAACCCCCTCTTTTTGAGCGGTAGTTTTTCTCCATTCTTTTAATTGTGACAAAAGCTTTTGGTCCATATCCACTTTTATTTAAAGCGGTTCTTTAGTTTCTTTTTTTGGTTCTTAGAGAGTTTTTTTACTCCCTTTTCTTTGAGAACCTTAGCAATTTGACGAGATTTTTTTCTATGCATAATATTTTTTAACTTAACTCACTTTAACATTTGAGTAATATCCATAACTAATCCCACTACTAAAGCCAAGATAGACATCAAGCAAATAAATGCTGAATTCCATCTTGATTTTGAAGTTAAACTAGTTTTGACAATATATTTTAAAGCTTCTTTTTGTTCTTGGCTTTCGTATTGATTTTTTTCTACAGCATCAATTAGTTTATGATCTAAAGCCAATTCTGACCTCTTTTTTTGAATATCAAAACGATGCCAAAAATAGATAATAAAACCAATAGTTCCAATATACCAAGAAATTTTTACCCATAAAGGGCTATAAAAATTTAAAACAATAATTATGCGATAAGCCAAAGTAGCTATAATTCCTGACCAAAAGAAAAGCAAGCGTATTGGTCTAGAATTTGGTTTAATAATTTCCATAAGTTAATTATAAGAACCTGCTCACTACGTTCGCAGAACCTTGCTATTCGTTACTCTCATAGTAACAACCCCTCCTCACTTCGTTCGTCGAGAACGTTGCTGTTCGCTACGCTCACAGTAAGAACCTCTTCGCTTCGCTCAGGAACCTTGAAATTAAATATTATTGTATAAAAATTAAGGTATTTTAATTATAAGCAAAGCTTGAAATTAAATATTCATTACATGAATATTTAATTATAGCAGATTATTAGAGATAAGGAAAGTTGACAATTTTAAGCTCCCTGCTATTATTCCCATATGATAAACTATATTATTTTAGGAATTGTTCAGGGAATTTTTGAGTGGTTGCCTATTTCTAGCGAAGGTATAACTTCTTTACTAAGCAACTTTTTTGTTAAAGAATTTCATCCGATTGACCTTGCTCTCTTTCTGCATCTGGGGACTTTATTAGCTGCCATAATTTATTTTAGAAAAGATTGGATAAAAATTTTAAGTTTTAAAAATAAAGAATTACTCAATTTTTTAATAATTTCTACTATTGTATCTCTAATAATCAGCTATCCTCTTTATAAAATAATAAAAAGCTTTGCTTTTGGCAATGGATTGCTTGTTTTAATGGGATTTGGGCTTTTGGGTACTGCTTATGCCTATAAAAAGAAGTCAAAATTTAATATAAAATCATCTAACTTAGCTCTAATTGTTGGATTTTTACAGGGTTTGGCGGTTATACCAGGACTATCTCGTTCTGGATCCACTATTTTTGGGCTCTCTTTGAGCAAAACCAAACCTGAAGAAATATTAAAAATATCGTATTTAATGTCTGTCCCTGTTGTTCTGGCCTCTAGTTTATACCTATTTCTACAAGAACCTATGTTAATTACTCAATCTTGGCCTGCTTTGATTTTTAGCTTTTTAGCAGGTATTTTAACTTTACATTTCTTAATTAATTGGGCTAAAAAAATAAACTTTTTTAAGTTTGCATTAATCTTTAGCTTTATTTGTTTTATCAGCGCCATAATCGGCTTTATCTTCTAAAAAAATAATGGTTGACCCCTAGGGTCAACCATTGTAATAATTAAAAAGTATTTCCCCAAAGGGAGATACTTTTTAATTAAAGGTTAATAATTTTTATTAATTAAATTATTTATCAAGTTTATTAAACTTACAACCCCCAAAGCCTTCTTTTAATCCTCTTTTGCCAAATTTACCTATTTGACCATCAAGATTATTCATTCTATCTTGCGTAAAAGTAAGTCGACTATCTGCCTGTTTTTGAGTAATAACTCCATTTTCAACTAAAGCATTGAAACCTTCTCTCATTCTCTCTTTTTGCCCTTCTTGCATCTTCAGGCGTAAGTCTTCGTCACTAATGTTCAGCTCTGTAGCAATTTCTTTCAAATTCTTGCCCGCTGACCAATACTCTTTCATTTGATCTACACTAATACCTAATAAATTTGCCTGGTTTTCAAACATTTCTGTTTGTCTATCAACAATTTTTTCAGGATCAAAGTTTTCTCTACCATGAAACCAACCTTGAGCTAAAGCTGAATTTACACCTAAAGTGAATAAAAGACTGAGAGCTAGTGCTGAGAATAATATTTTTTTATTCATAAATTTTTTATTACAATTCATTTTATTTTGCCGACCTTTCTCTTTGTCTGATAATACTACAATCAATAACAACTTTTTATTTCATTGGTCGACATTTTTCAAAGCAAGATTGATCAAATCCATTATCTTCAATACAGTCATCTAAACATTTTTTGACTTCTTCGTTTGGACGAAAAAAATGATTTTTTGGCATATGCAAAAATCGTGGATTTCGTTCTGGATAGATATGGATACCCCTTCTAATCATAGAAAATCCATTTCCCCCCTTTAAGCGAATTTCATTAACTACAAAAATATCATCTTTTCTCTCTCCAATTGCTACCACTAATTGTCCTTTTTCTATTTCAGAAAGAATCAATTCTGTCTGTAGTTGACTCAAATCAAGATATTGTTTCCCTTTGGGGGTATCAATAATTAAATAATTTTTGCCTATTTCATCTATTTCGCCAACTAAGCCACTATTCCTCAAGCCCATTCCACTTCTCAAAAATGGTTTAAAAAATAGTCCTGGGCCTTTGTTAATAAAAGCTTGTTCCTCTATTCTTTGGGAAAGGTTAGTAGAAGCTAATGCGCTGCCAACCAATAAAACAATTATCAATAACGTTAATGCTATATATTTAAATGGTTTTTTGTATGACCAATCAGTTTTAGTTATCAAATAACCAGTAATTAATAAGAAAAAAAGAAAAACTATTACTAAAAGATAAGGAAAAGATTCAAGAAAAGCCAAAAGGCCATTTTTTCCAAAACTTAGATAACCTAAATTATCTGTGGATTTCATGTAAAATAGAACCAAATTAAAGAAAAGAATAGCTAAAACAATACTCAAACTAAGAGCGCTATTTAATCCTAATTTCTTGGCCCAAAAAATATATTTAGAACGTAATTTAATTCTGCCAGATTTAATCTCCGACATAACTCTTTTTTCTAACTTCATTGGATTATTGCTTCGGTTCATATGACTTATTTATAATTAATTTTTCTTTTAACATTTTTTTGCCGCGAGAAATCAAAGTCCCTACTGTATTTCTCGAAATTCGCAAAATATCACTTATTTCCCCATAAGACTTTTGTTCAAAAAAGAATAATATCAAGGGTTCTCTGTATTTTAATTTCAATTGGCTTAAGGAGTTTTCTATCTGTTCTTTTAATAAGATTTGATCAAATCCTTCTCCTAAATCAATATTTTTGTCAATTATTTGATATTCAACCTTGTCTAAAGAAATTTGATGGTTAGTAGAATTCTTTTTAATATGATTTATTGCTTCATTATGAGCAATTTTGTATATCCAAGAAGAAAATTTTTTGTGGGTATTAAAACTAAAAAGATTTTTATAGGTTTTAATAAAAACCACCTGAAGCACATCCTCAAGTTCATCTGGGTTATAAACAAATTTACGCAGATAATGGGATAATTTGTTTTGATAACGTTTAATTATTTCGCTATATAGCCCCTTATCTTCAACCCTAACTACCTCTACAATTTGTTCGTCACTTAATTTCAATGGATCCATATACATAAAATCTACTTATATTTCTTTTACTCATCACAGATTCTATTATATATTACAATCTAAAAGAAACGCTTATTTCGTTTAAACAAACTAAATATAAATATATTATAACACAAACCAAAATAAAAAAGGGGCGTCTCCTTTACGCCCCAAACATTGTTGAAATAATTATCTCCTTCTACCCCTTTCTATAAAAATAGAATAATCTGATTGTTTTTCTCAGGGGGAACAAATAATTTAATTTCAATTTGGTTTTGAAATTGTAAAACCAAGTTCTTCTACTGGGTCTAAAAATGATCATTGAATAACCTCCTTTCGTTATGCAATGCCTTTTGGAGTAACCATGACGAGAATTGCAATTATTATCAAAGCTTCTATGACCAAAAAAGAATAAAATTTCTTTCTTTCCTTTGGTCCTGTTGCCTCATATGCAGCAGATGCGCCTATAATAATAGCAACCGCCGCTATAACGACACCCATGGGATTGGATCCAGTGCTAGTCGCGGCTATTGCTACTGACGCAACAGCAGTACAGCTGACGGAAGTCGCAATTGCTAAATCTTGAGCAATTAAGAAAGAAAAAACGCTACCCATCACAACAGTTACAACAAGTGTCCATCCTCTCATTTCGGAAAAACCCTCCCCTGCAAGACATAAACAAGCCATAAACACCAAGCAAGTGAAAAGGGCTGTTCCCATAGAACACGAAATTATTTTCTTCATTTTATAACCTCCTTTGAAGAAACTTTTCTGCTTTTTATCTTCTGCTTTCTTTCTATCAAAATTTTTTCCGCGCATATACCGCTAACAAGCCAAATAATCACGAAAACTCCCATGAATAGCAATATCATTTTGATTATTTTCATGGTTCCTCCTTTTAAAGTATTTCAAAGAATTTTGCTTTTGATGCTCTTAATATAGCAAAAATGACCTTTTTGTCAACACTATATCAACCCTTTTATTCTCTTTGCGTTTTCATTTTTGCTTAAATATTCTTTCCTTAACCTAATGTTTTGAGGTGTAATTTCTAAAAATTCATCTTCTTTCATAATTTCTAAGCCCCTTTCTAATGTTATTTCTGCAGGAGGAGATAATACAATAGAATCATCAGATCCAGAAGCTCTAATGTTAGTTAAATTCTTTCCTTTAGTTGGATTTACCCACATATCATTTCCCTTTGATACATTGCCTATAATCATTCCGCTATAAACAGCGGTATTTGGGTGAATATAAATTTTGCCCCTTTCTTCCAATTTCCATAATGCATAGGCTAAAGCCTTTCCGTGTTCCATAGATACCATAGACCCAAGTTCATGTTTCTCTATATCGCCAGCATAATCTTTAAAACCAATAACACGACTAGTGAAAATACCCTCACCTCTTGTGTCAATAATAAAATTTCCTTTATATCCCAAAATACCACGAGTTGGGACTTCAAAAATTAATCTTTGATGATTTTGCTCGGATTTCATATCAAGCATTTTCCCTTTTCTTTTTGATAATTTCTCAATTACCATACCAGCCATTTCTTTCGGTACATCTATAGTTACCTCCTCATATGGTTCTTGTTTTACCCCCTCATTATCCTTAATAATCACCTTTGGTTGAGAAACCTGTATTTCAAAATTTTCTCTTCTCATATTTTCTAAAAGAATGGCAATGTGTAATTCTCCCCTACCATAAACCTTATGTCGTCCATTTGTTGCACTAAAATCGATTTTTAAACCAACATTAACCTCTAATTCTTTCTTCAATCTTTCTTGTAATTTACTGTTTGTTACATATTTACCATCTCTTCCGGCAAGAGGAGAACTATTCACCATAAAATCAAGTGAAATTGTTGGTTCATCAATTTTAATAGCTGGCAACATATCTTGTTCTTTATTTTCACAAATTGTTTCTCCAATATCTATATTTGGTATACCCGCTATCATCACAATATCGCCAGCAACCGCTTCATCAATTTCTTTCCTCTCTAATCCATAAAAAGTATATAAATTACTTATCTGGCCTGCTCTACATTTATCTTCACTTTCTCTTACAATGACATTCATGCCTTTTCTTATCTTGCCTTGATATATCCTACAAATAGCCATTCTTCCTATATAGTTATCATAAGCTAAATTAAAAGATTGCATTTTAAGTGGTTTTTTATTTATTTCATCACCCGAAGCTGGTTCTATTGTTTCCAATATTAAATCAAGAAGTGGAGATAAGTCCTCATTTTTGTCTTCCAATTCTCTTTTTGCAATACCATCTTTAGCTATAGCATAAATTATTTCGAAATCAAGCTGTTCATTGCTTGCTCCTAAATCCATAAACAACTCAAGTACCATATCATGAACTTCTTTTGCTCTAGATGCTGGTTTATCTATCTTATTGATTACTACTATCGGCTTTAAATTAAGTTCAAGTGATTTCTTTAACACAAATTTTGTTTGGGGCATAGGTCCTTCCTGAGCATCCACCAAAAGTAAAACAGAGTCAATGGATCTTAAAATTCTTTCTACCTCCGAACTAAAATCAGCATGACCAGGGGTGTCAACAATGTTTATTTTTGTATCTTTATAGATTAAAGATGTGTTTTTTGAATAGATTGTAATACCCCTCTCTTTTTCTAATGCATTTGAATCCATACTCACACTTTCATCAGCCATTTTTGTTTGGCGCATCAAAGCATCGGTTAAAGCTGTTTTTCCGTGATCTACATGGGCAATAATCGCAATATTTCTTATTTCCATATCGTTGTTTGTTAATTTAAAACAGAAACCATCTCACAAATCGAGATGATTCTGCATATCTTATATGGTCTTTAAGGTAGCTATTAATTTTTATTTTTTCTTTTTTGTTGTTACTTTTGTCTTTTTATCCTTGCTTGCTTTTTTAGGTTTAACAACTTTTTCTTTTTTAACAACTTTTTTGTTCTCTTTTGTTGCTACAGGAAGAGCTGGAGTTAATAATTCCAAGATTTTATCAAGTTTAGTATTTATTGAATCAAATTGTTTCGTTGATTGCTCAGAACTTTTGCTCTTGCTTCCTTTACTAAAACATTCACTGCAATAAACGGGTTTATCGCCTGTAGGTCTGAAAGGGACTTCACATTTTTCTCCACACTCAGCGCAAACTGCTTCATACATTTTTTTATCACTAAAACTGGACCTTCTTGAATCTCTTCCACTAAATCTTCTCTGCTCGTTATTGCCATCTTTCCTAAAACAATCGCTACAAAGAACGGGTTTATCGCCTCTTGGTTTGAATGGCACTTCGCAATCTTGTCCGCATTTACTACAAATTGCCTTATGCATTTCTGTTTTTCCAGAATTTCTACCTGCAAATCCCCCACTGCCTCCCCTTCCACCGAATCTACTATTTCGTTTAAAATTTTCCATATTTTAATATTTTAATTATTATTTTATATAAAATGATTAA
>CAZDOL010000016.1:0-1225 GCA_964507075.1 uncultured Gammaproteobacteria bacterium | reverse complement strand
AGGATATCAAGTTTATTGAAAAAGTCAATGTATAAACAAAAAAGTTTAAATAAAGCTTTTGTCCTTGATAAGGTCTTGTCTTATCAATTGAAAAAATAGAGCAACAGAGAGATGGCAATTAGGGGTAAATACAGCAAGAAAACATGCGGTTTAAATAAATACTCTATAGCTTCAATTGTTTTATGTTTAGGTAAATCAGGCGAAACAAAATCCTCGGGTAAACTGTTGGTCTGAAAATATACTTTTAAAGCATCAGCAATCTTGTCACGCCTTTTTTTGTAATCCTGGCGGAAATTTTTATTAAAAACATCCAAGAACCAAAATATTAAAACAATAAAAACTGACAAAAGTAAAATCTCTTTTATTTTTGATTGAAATGACCAACCAGATAAAGCGGCCCAAATGGTTATAGTCCATGTTTTAATTTGGGATAAAAGACGGTCATATTTATCCATTTGGCGCTGAGTTAATTTAAGTTCTGATTGAACCAAATTAAGCTTATTGTCTAAACTCATAAATTTATTATTATTTTCCATAATATTTATTTAAAAAGGGGCTTTTTGCTTCAATAATTTTTTTAGCTTTTCTAAAATTAATTGATTGGCTATCTGGTTATGTTCCTTCCTCTCAATATCAGTTAATTCACTATGTGGTTTTCTGAATTCAACTGGGCCTTGTAAACTACTCATCGGCCAACCTGGAAGTATTATTTTAGAAGTGGGCGAAAAGAATAAAATTTCATGGTCTATAGCAACTTTTTTTATTAAACCATTCGGGAATGCTAAACAATAGGCAACATGCCATCTTCCGGTCCTCTTTTCTTTTGGCACCCCAGCAATAATTTTTTCCCAATAGTTAAGCAATTTCTTATCGCTCGCTTCATCTTTACCCTCAATTCTTCTTACGAAAACTCCCGGTTGCTTCTCTGGGGATAAAAAATCAACATAAATAGCTTCATCTTCGGAAAAAACGGGTAGATTAAGCTTTTGAGAATAAAATTTTGCTTTGATTTCTGCATTTTCTTCAGCAGTTATGCCATATTCTTGCGGTTTCTCTGTAATGTTAAAATCATCAAGGATAAAAATATCTTTAATCATCCCGACAAATAATCCCCTGAACCTTTCTTTTTTAGATGAATTGTGGGTAGCAATTACTATTTTTTCTACTTTTTCCATTTTTTTATTCTATCAAAAGATTGCCTTTTTGACAATTTTTTTTGGAGGTC
>CAZDOL010000015.1:0-10295 GCA_964507075.1 uncultured Gammaproteobacteria bacterium | reverse complement strand
ATTATTAATATTCCAGAAAACATTTTGAATCTACATTCCCCTGGAGAAATAATCAAAATTTAATAAAAAAACATTATACAAAAAGTTTGGACACTCGGTGTCCAAACTTTTTATTTCTAGATTATTGTTATAGAAGGGCGGCCGACGGGCAATGATCCCGCAACCTCTGACGTCACAAGCCAGCGCTCTGCCAATTGAGCTACGACCACCATGTAAAGGAAATAAATTAATTTTTAATAACTTATTTCCTATTTTTAAACAAATATGCTTAAACTATTTATAGACACCCTTTCTTATTAATATTACGTGTGGTTGCGTAATTTGCCAAAAGCGCTTGATAAAAAATTCTATCCTACAAAATCAAATCAAAATTTTTCTGCTTTGGTTTTACTAAAACAAAAGGAATTTTCATCAAGTCAGCTCCTTCACAATCAGCCTTGCTATCAGAAATTAAAATGCAATCGTTAAATTTTGATTTGATTTTCCTAAAAGGAATACCGGTTTTTTTTGAAAAGCGACAAGTCGTTTTATCAACCGAATTTGCAAGGTCAAAGTATTTCGCTAAACCAAAACTTTTAAGCACATAGCAAGTTTCTGTCCGTTGCCCACCTGTTACGTAAACAAAACGATACTTTTCTTTGTTATTAAAAATCCAATTTACTAAAGGATATTTTTCAAGCATTGGCAACTTATCTTTTTTCAGAAGATTGGAAAAAGATTTGTTATAAAAATCAGTGTATTTTTTCTTACTCATCTTTTTATTAGAAAATTTGAAAAAAATTTTATATGTATCGGAAACATCTGATAACCTCATAAGATCAATATCTTTTTTAAATTTTATATCTGTCATATACAAAATTATCGATTTTTCTATCGGCCACATATTTGTAATCGTTCCGTCAATGTCACAAATTATAGTTTTCATAATTTTATAAAAAGAGAGGGGATACATTGATGTACCCCCTAATTTTTAATTGATACACAAAGGGCCATGAGTAGAATTGTCGTTGATAATTTTATTCCAGCTATATTGCACATAGCCGGTAATCGGTTCATCGCCGATTACTAAAACAACCAACTGACAATTGTCTCTATTTTGCTTCGACGGACGTACGAAATCTTGAGCTAGAAGTGTCTCTGCCTTATAACACCGCTTAAGAAAGGGCGCTTTACCTGTCGGCTTATTAAATAAAACACTCTCGCCTGCTCGCTGACACTCTTCGCTTCCCTTGTCGCAAAATTTAAGAACCACTTCATTAGGAATTTTTTCCCACGGCTCAAAACGATTGATGTAATGTCGTGGAATTTTTACCATGTTCCCATTCCACGCCCGACTGAATAGTCCGAGATTGAGCTTGTTATCGAGCCGCAGTCCCTCGTATGGTAATATGTGTGGCTGGTTTTTTAATCCGACACGTCCGTAGACATAAATCGGATCAGCGCTGTTGCCGTCCCGCTCGCAAATACTATGGTCACAAATACTATGGTCGTTGATGCCCAAAGCGGACATCTCAGACATAAACAGCTCAAGTTCGGGTAAATACATTTTACTTTTAGTTACGAATCGTTTTGGAAATATGAGCCGCGTTGGATCAACTACGATATTGCTTGCGCGAGAGAGATTCAGTGCCGTCCCCCACCCATCCACGAATGACGCATTGATTTCAAGTATCCACAGGAATTGATTATTGAAATATATGTCAATGCGATAATACGGAATTTGCTCAACGTTAACTGAAGCATTGAAACCAGACAAAAATTTTTTGAGTTCCTGCCTCGCCTCGCTAGAAATTATGACACCCCTATTTGTCGTGTAATGGCGATTCTCGCCATAGATGATCGGGGCGACAATGGACTCGTCCATGTCGAAATCAAAAAAATTGATTTTCACTTTTACCTCCTTTTTTAATTTTAAATGAACTATTTTTTATTTGTTAGTTGTTTTAACTTGCTTATTAAATCTTTTTTCTTAATTTTTATTTGTTCTCCTGTCTCCATATTTTTTAAACGCACGATACGCCTTTTAATCTCTTCTTCTCCAATGAACAAAACATATTTTATATTAAGTTCGTTTGCGTATTTTAAATTCTTTGTTAAAGACCTATTCAATAAATCTATGTCAGCATTAATGCCTGAATCACGTAATTGAGAAGCAATACGAAAGGCTTCCTTAATTGTTTTTTCGCCAACAGGAATAACAAAAATTTCAACGACACTATTTTTTGTTTTTTTACAATCTAACGATATTACATCAAGGATGGTTTCTAAACCCAAAGAGAAACCAACGGCTGGATATTCTTTTTTGTTTTGTAAGAATCCGCTAATCATCCTATCAAATCTACCTCCGCCAGCCAAAGAAACGGACAATTTGTCATTTTTCAGATAAACCTCAAAAATGTTACCTGTATAATAAGCAAGTCCTCTTGCCATGAATGGTGATAATACGATATTTTTTTGGTTGGTTAAATAGTCCATCATTGTCTTGATTTCCTCTATGCCAGTATTTTTTCCTAAAATATCTTCTAATTGTTTTATCTTTTTTTCATTGTTTCCTGAAATTTTAACAATATTCAAAATTTTATTAACTGAAGTCTTGTTAATGCCTTTGTCTAAAAGTTCTTGTTTCACTCCGTTAAGACCCATTCTATCTAATTTATCAATTGTAATTATCACTGAATCGTTTGAATCATTTGGAATATTTGCTAAATTTAAAATGCCATTTAAAATTTTTCGATTATTAATTCGAATTTCTACATCCATGTTAAGTTCATTAAATATGCTTTGAAGAAGTTGAATACTCTCGGCGTCAGCTAACATACTTTTTGCGCCGACAACATCTGCGTCACACTGCCAGAATTCTCTATATCTACCGAGCTTAATTGGTCCATCACGAAATACTGGCCCCATTTGATAACGTTTAAAGGGCATCTTAAGATTTGGATTCATGCCTACAAATCTACCCAATGGAACAGTAAATTCATTTCTCAAAACTAACATTCGTTTACCTTGGTCAACCAACTTAAATGTTTCTTTCATAGCTTCAGATTCGTTTCCTTGAGAAAATTTTGACGCAAAAAGGTCATAACGTTCTATAATTGGCGTTTCTAACGGATTATAACCATATAATTCAAAATTTTTTTGTAAAGTTTTAATAATTGCTTGACGCTTAATCATTGTTGTCGGAGTTAAATCTCTTGCGCCTTTTGCTAGTTGAAGTTTCAATGACTTGATGTTGTTTTCCATAATATTTTAAAAAATTAATAAATAATAAACAAAAATCCCCTTTCTTCAAAGGGGTTGAGAAGGACTGAAGTGAAAATATTTTATCAAAAGCAAATCAACCTCTTTGGCAATAAGGAGAATTTGCTATGATGATTATTATCTATTTTTTTCTTTAATTTGTCCATTTTTTTTGAATCGTTTAAGAATCAATTTATATCCCCCTTTTCCATGTTCTATCCAATGGGCTACTCGGGTAACTGTTGTTGTGCTTAATTCGGTTTGTTTGGCAATCTCTCTATATGACAACCCTTGACCAAGCAATTGAACAACCCGCCAACGATTAGACATTTCTGTAATTTCTTCTAAAGTACAAAGGTCACGAAAAAAGATTTCACATTCTTTTATATTTTCTAGTTTAAGAATTGCTTTAAATAAATTAGTGGTTTGTTTGTTTTGCCAATGTTTAGGCATAAAATTAAATATGTTATTGTGTTAATACACTAACACGATAAATATATTAAGTCAAATCAATATCTGTGGATAACTCAGGATTTCCAATATTCTAATGCTGCTTTTAATTCTTTATGGTTGCGAGCGTAGATTTTAAGGGGTATGCCCTGAGTAGCCGCCTCTACTGATTGTACTGCTGCTTGAGCTCCAGCTATACTTCCTTGAGGATGACCATGTAATCCTCCACCAAAATTAATAACTAAATTTTCTCCTAATATTTCAATCAATTTTGACACTAAACCCGGGTGCAGACCACCAGAGGCAATTGGTAAAACTGGTTTAATTAACCCCCAATTTTCACGTAATTTATCAAATTCTCTCCAATCTTCTTTTAATAAATCATTTATTTTACAAACCTCTTCGGCCGTTCCTTCCATCTTTCCTACTACAGTTCCAGTATGGAATTGGTCTACTCCCGCTAAACGGGATAAATTAGCCAATACCAACATAGAAATGCCATGTCTTTTGTTTCTTGTAAATGTTGAATGGCCTGCTCTGTGCCCATGAATAATTAAATCTAAGTTTTGGTTTCTTAATTCTTGTACTGCGGCCCAGCCAGCGCTAATAATATCAATCATAATACATCTGCCACCTAATTTTTTAACTAATTTAGCTCTTTTAATCATAATACTAACAGGAGCTGTTACATTAAAGACATAAACTTTCTTCTGACCTGTTTCTTTTTCTACTTTTTTCTTTAAAAACAAAACCTTTTTTACTCTATCTTCAAACTTATTAAAAGTTAAACTCGTTAAATTTTCATCGTCTTTTATTAGATCAATACCGTTTTGGAAAATTTTAGCTGCTAAATTAGCATTTTGTGTAGAGGTTAATCCTAATTTTGGCTTCATAATACAACCAATTATGGGCCTATTATGAATTTTTAGAATATTTCTTATTCCTTCAATCCCCCACCTTGGACCATCAAATTGGTTAATATATTTTTTTGGAAATTCAATGTCTTTTAAGCGTAAATTCTTTACAGCCTTCATGCTAAATATATTGCCACCAATACTGGATAAAAGTTGAGGAATGCTTTTTGGCTCAAATAAACTTAATGGATAAGCAATCTTAAAAATTCCTGTTTTTTTATTCAAGTAAAAAATTCTTGCTGCTAATTTTTCAAAAATTTTATTTGATAAAGTTGTTAATTTAGTCCATGTTCCAATAGATGATTCTCCAGCAACCTGTTGCGCTAGTTCCTTCAAAGATGTTTTTGACTCTCCATAAAAAGTGGCAATAATTTCATTGTCGTAGTTTGGTTTGTGCTTTAATTTTAAATAACTATTTTTTTCTTTCATATTTTTCAATTATCTTTTTAATAATTAAGCTAGTAGAAAAATTTTTCTTTTTTTTATCAAAAAATTCTTTTAATTCCCAATAAGGACGATCGTATCTTTTTGTTTTTTCCTGGTCATATCTAATAATAGCAATTAAATTTGGTCTCAAGTGTTCTAAGAGAGATAAACACTCTTCCCTTGATTTTGATTTATCTAAATAAATATAATCAATGTCTTTGAGGCCATCTAATACTTCTGCCCTGTGTTTTTGGCTGTTGATTGGCCTTTGATAACCCTTTTCCTTTCTGGTTAGGATATCAGACTGAACAAATATTACAACGATATCTGCGTATTTTTTGAACTGGCTTAAAGCGTAAATATGTCCGGGATGGATAATATCAAAAACTCCCTTTTTTATCAAAACTTTTTTACCTTGCTTTTGAGCCTTTTGGATGATTTTTTTTAATTTTTCCCTATCATTTAAAATCATAAAAAATCATAATTTCTTTTAACTGCCATTTTTATATCCCGAGGCCTAACAATCCCCTCTTCGCAAATAATACCAGCAATATATTTAGCTGGGATTAGGTCAAAAGCAAAATTAATAATTTTTAAACCTTTGGGCGCATTTTTCCACAATTCTTTTGGAGAACGTTTTTCTATTTTAATCCAAGATTTACTATGAAATTTCAATAAAGTGCTAGCAATATATAGAGGAACTTTTTCTTCTTTACCTACAACTCCTATAGAAAAACTTCCTATTTTATTAATAACTGACCCATCTGACAAAATAGCATCTGCTCCTAAAATAATTTTATCCATCATCAAATTTCTGCCAGAATAATGAGAAATCAAAAAACCAGCCGAAGAATCACCAATCATAGTTGTTGGTATATTCGCCTTTAATAATATTTTAGAGGTCATTCTTCCTTGAAAAAGTGGTCTTGTCTCAGTATTGTAAACCTTAAATTTCTTTTTATTCTCTTTAGCTTTAATTAAAATTTGTTCTACCAACCAAGAGTGGCAATGGGTTAAAATGTCATCATTGTTTTTAACTAATTTTTCCCCATGATTAATAACTAAATCACCGGCATCTAACATCGCCATTAAAAAATCATTACTCGCTTTTTGAATACAATCTTTAGCATGAATCACACTTTTGGGTCTACTTTTATTTAATTGGGAAAAAATAAATTTAACCCCATTCTGAGCCATTGGTTCAGTCGGCCGAGCTGATAATAAAAAATCAGCTCCTATTTTAAGCTTTTTCTTCATAACAGATAATTCTTTGGTTTTAATGGTGTCGCTATAATCTGCCAAAACTTTAATTATTTCAATGGCCACATCAGTTGCTCCTTGAATTTTTAATGATTTAATGTCTTGAAATGTTTGTTTTAACATAATATTCATATCTTAATATTATCACTTTTTTCAAAAAAAAACAAACCCCCACACTAAACAGCAATAACGCTTTCTTGCATTTCTAAATTCATTTAAAATAAAGTCAATTTTTTGCAACAAATAGATTAAGCTATTAAAGGATGGTGCGCATTAGAAATGTATTGCTGTTATAGTGTGGGGGTTGGATAAAAAAATTAAACCTGTTAGAATATAACTATGATCAAAGACAAAAAGAAAAAAGAAGAGAAAGAAACAGAAATTCAACAAATTGTTAATCACTATTTTTATAGTAAAGGGTTGTCTTTGCAAAAAATCAAAAATGACGCTAAAAAAAGAAAAATAATTTATTCTCGATTTACTCGTCCAGCCAAGCAACTCTTAGAACTAGCCGGGTCTGTCCAAAAAGCCCAAAAAGCAATTGATAAAGTTTCGGAATGGGCAAAATCCAGAAATCTTGATTATTCTATTGAAACAATTTTTAAGAAATGGTTAGAGATAGACAGCCTAAAGCCCAAAGAAATCGTTAAAAAGCCATTCTACGCAGGAAATCCTATGATATGGAGTCAAGCCAAAAAGAAATGGTTTGTGGTTGATGAGGATGGAGAATGGCATGAATTTGTTGGAGAAGAGAAAGATATCAAATGGAAAATGGATAAATAAAATTTTAGTCACTAAGCACTGGTAACTTGATCGAAATAGCGTAATCCATTTCCGTCTACTCCAGATTCAACAAAATCATCAAAAATGACTGGAATAATTAATTGTATTTCTTGAAGTAAATTACCCATTACTTGACGAATTTCCCAATGAGCATATTGAGATGTTCTCATCTTGAAAATATGTCGCCATTCTCTAAAATTTGCTGAAATAACGATTTCAGATTTAATGCCAATTGGTAAGACTTGACGAGCGTCCTCTGGAAACCAATCTGCTTTACGCAAAGCACGATAAAACTTTTCAATTTCAGTAAACATTTCTACGAGAGATATCTTTTTCCCATCTTCCAATTCAACTTTCTCGTTTTCGTCTCTATGGGGAGGAACAATACATTTAAGCTGAAATCTTTCTAAATCGGGTCCCTTATCTTTTTTGGCGTAATCCACATACCGAGTAGATTCTTGAGAAATTGCTGTCAAACGATGCCGAACCTGCTCATGGGTAAAACCACGCGAAACATTATAAAATTTGACCGACATATTACTGTGTTCAAGAACACTATAATGACCACGAGAAATAAGTATTTTGCAAAACTTTTGGGCTGTTTCTAGGGTAACATCTTTATTTGTTTGATAACAAGTATGTCCTGCTCTCTCAATTCGTAATAATTGGTCAAGTAATTCTGTTTTGGGCGTTAAAATAACAAATTCTCCTGCATTTTTTAGAACTTTCATTCAATTAATATTTAACTTAATTTAAGTTTAATTCCGACCTTTGCTTTTAAAAATATCAAAATCTTATTGTTTTGTCAATTTTTATGAACATTAAACAACACAAAATTATTTTTTTTGGAACACCAGAATTTAGCACTATTATTCTCAAAAAATTAGTTAATAGCCCCTTTTGTCCAATTGCCGTAGTAACTGCTCCAGATAAACTAACCGGAAGAAAGCAAACATTAACCCCATCTTGCACGAAAGAACTGTCCCAAAAAAAGAATATCCCTGTTTTTCAACCAATATCCTTGAAAAATAATATTCAAATTATCAAAGAATTAGGCAATCTTAAGCCCGATTTATTTATCGTGGCGGCTTATGGTTTAATTTTGCCCTTAAAAATTTTAAATATTCCACGTAATGGATGTATCAATGTTCATCCTTCTCTACTTCCCAAATATCGCGGAGCATCTCCTATTCAGCAAACTATTCTCAATGGAGACAAAAAAACTGGCACCACGTTAATATCAATGAATGAAAAAATGGATAATGGTCCAATTCTAGCCCAGCAAGAATTGAAAATATCAATTTCTGAGTCCAAAATAAATTATCCTGAATTAAGCGTAAAATTAGCTATTTTAAGCGCTGATTTATTGATTGATATTTTGCCAAAATTTTTAGCAAAAAAAATAAAACTAATAAAACAAAACCATGAAAAAGCAACTTTTGTAAAAAGGATAAAGAAAGAGGATGGAAAAATTGATTGGTCTAAGTCAGCTAATCAAATTGAAAGGATGACAAGAGCTTATCATCCATGGCCAGGAACTTATACAACTTTAACCACAAAAAAATTAAAAATAATTCAAGTTGAAATTTTAAAAATAAATCACAAAAAACAACCCGGGACAATATTTGCATTAAAAAGCAAAATTCCCGTAGTTGCCTGCGGAAAAAATGCTTTAATACTAAAAGAAATCCAATTAGCTGGGAAAAATATTATTACAGGAAAAGAATTCATTAACGGCTATCCTCAACTATTTAATAGCATTATGGAATAAACTTTATCTAAAAATTTTGTCCTTCTTCTTCTGTTTCTTTTTCGCTCTCTTCTACTGGTGCTGGCGTTTCAATAGGTTCAACAACTTCTTCTGTTGGAGTAGCGGGAATTTCTTCTTCCATGACAGGTTCAACAATTTCCTCTTCTTCGCGTGGTTCTTCGGTTTTAACAACCGGAGTTTCTTCTTTGATAACATTATCAGAAGAACGAGAGATAATCAAAATCAAACCAATAGCAGCCAAGGCTATGGCTATCCAGTAAGATGTAAGATTAGTTAACCAAACAATAATGGCAATGACTAATAAAATAATTCCTAAGATTAGTTTTGGAGATTTATTTTTCATATTTATAAACCTTAATTAGATTAATTAATTTATCTTATATCGACCTCTTAACTAATATATATGTTAACACTTTATTTATCTTTGGTAAATAGGAAAGAAAGAATTTCTTTAGCAGCTGGAACCGCAACAGCGCTTCCCTCCCCACCATTTTCTATTAGAATGGTTAAAACTACTTCTGGATTCTCGTAGGGCGCAAAACCAATAAACCAAGCATGTGGGGGCTTATTTCCTCCAACCTGCGCAGTTCCTGTTTTGCCCGCCACTGTAATTCCTAAATCATTTAATTGACGAGCGCTTCCTGTAGCAACCGCCTGTTTCATTCCTTTTCTGACTAATTCAAAATTCTCTAAATCAAATAAGTTCTTATCAACAATTTGTAATGGCTTATTTTTAATTATACCATCAACAGGATTTTGGAGAGCCTTTACTATATGAGGAACAAAAAGAGTGCCATTATTAGCTAAAGCCATAGTATAGTTAGCAACCTGAAGAGGTGTAACCAAAATATCTCCCTGCCCAATAGACAAATGATAGGTATCGCCAATATACCAGGGTTCATTTTTATAGTCCCTTTTCCATTCAGGAGTCGCAATAAATCCTTTTTTTTCTCCCGGTAAATCAATGCCAGTTTTTTTTGTTAAACCAAAAACGGATAAATATTCTCTGATTTTTTGAGGGCCCAAACCCTCAAAATCATTAAACCCGCCGCCTAAATAGTAAAAAAAAGTATTCACTGACTCAGCTAAAGCTTTGATTACATCAGTATTACCGTGCCCGCCCTCTTTCCAGTCAGGAAAAAACCATTGACCAATCCTTATGCCACCGCTAGAAAAAATATTGGTTTGATGGGTAATAATTCCTTCAGATAGTCCAGCTATAGCTAATAAGGGCTTTATAATGGACCCTGGGGGGTATTCTCCAACTAAAGCGCGAAAAATAAAAGGTTTAGATGAATCTTGGCTTAATCTTTTGTATTCTTTGTCATTGTTCTGAATAAATATATTATTATCATAGCTCGGATAACTGTTCATGGCCATGATTTCTCCATTTAAAGGATTAGAAATAATAATCGTTCCAGCTTGGCTATTGGTTATTTTGATGTATTTTG
>CAZDOL010000014.1:5093-12108 GCA_964507075.1 uncultured Gammaproteobacteria bacterium | reverse complement strand
AAAGTCCAATAGCCAACCAATCCTCCCTCGCTTACTGAAGATTGTTTCAGTGCGTTAGATATTAATCCTCCACCAGCTAATAGCCCTAAAATTAAAACTGTTATAAATACCTTTTTCTTATTCTTCATATTATTATACATTATACATTTTATTATACATTTTGAAGTTAACCTCTAGGGTTAACCTTAGACGTTAACGTTAGAGGTCAATTTGCAAACTTTTCTATTACTATTACTGTAATATATTATAACTTCTTGCGCAAATTCTTTATACTCTGCTATATTAGACCATACCTTGCCCAAAACATCTCTGTCAATAATATGCAAATTTCTTTTGCCAAAACTTTCACCTAAGCTACAAAACGGATATTCTAAAGCAAATTTAAAAGCTTTATCAAATTCTTTTGTCGCTTTTTCCAAACCGCCAGGATAAAGTTCAAATGGGTTAAAAACTTGAATATACGCATCTGTGTACCATAACATTTTTTCGGTTTTTACCAACTTTGACTGATAAGAACATTGAAACAATCTACCAGACATATCGTGCTTAATATTAATATATTTTGTAAAACTATTGCTAAATCTTGCCATAAATTTACTAATTCCATTTTCTGTAATTTTCCTTAAAAGTAGATGGAAATGATTAGGTATTAAACAATAAGACAAAATTTTAACCAATGGTCGTGAAGCTGGCCAGTCTTTTGGTCTCTCAAAATTGCGATATTTCCCAAGTTGTATATTCGATTTTAAATGTTGAAAAATATTCGCAGGAGCATATTCGTCATTGAGATAATATAAACTTTTTAAAAACCTCCATTTATCAGCCTCATCATAAACAATAGGCATTTTACGACTACCGCGATTGTAGACATGAACTAAATCATCTATTAAAATTTGTTCTTTTCGCATACTAACTCACTAATTTATCTTAGATTAGTTAACCTCTTAGATTAGTTAACCTCTAGGGTTAACGTTAGAGGTCAACTTCAGTTTTTTTATTTTTCTATAACGAAATTATAACATTGCCGTTGGCATCAATTTGCATTACATCAGTGCCGTCATCATCTGTAAATTCAACAATTGCCTCTGCAACGGCAGCTTTCACCTGTAGTTTTGCGTTTGGAGTTGTCGTGCCAATACCGACGTTGCCGTTCATAACAGCCAGTTTAGCAGTTCCCGGATTCGTTGTCCCAATTCCAACGCTTCTATTTAATGAATCGTAATTATATATATAATCTGTGCCTACTATTACCCAATCGTTATCAGCGCCACCTGAAACATCTGTCCAAACTGCTGTGCCTGCTCCATCTAAATCAGTTAAAACTTTATTAAGACCTGGGCTATCTGTTACTTTAAGTCCGCCTGTTTCTAAACTGGTAGATTTAATGCTTCCGTCAACATGTAATTTTGCTTGTGGAATCACAGTCCCGATGCCAATTTGCCCACCAGATTCGTAAATTATACTATCATTGACAGTGCTTGAAGTAATAAATTTGGGAATATAATTTGAACTACAACTGCCAGCCTCATCACATGTGATGCCAGAGATTGTACCAAGGGCTTGCCAATAGGCAAGCCCTGATGTATTAGCGGACACCAAAACTTTGCCTGCGGTGGCATTACCATCATTTAAATAAAAGCCTGTAGTATAAATCGTCCCCTGAACATCTAATTCATACCCTGGCTCCGTCGTTCCGATACCGACGAAATGATTTGTACTATCAACATAAATAGTATCAGTATCAACAGTTAACCCCGCAAAAATCGGGTCATCAATATCTCTTACTCCCTGGTTTAAATATCCTTTATAAATATCTGTGAAGTCGTTATGGCTTCTGACATAAGTTGTCCCGTCATCAATATCATCCATCGTGGCACTACCAGACACAACACCCGTTGTTGCTTTTAAAACCCCAGATAATGTACCAATTGTTAAACCATTAAAACTTGGAGAACCGTCTGTTTGTAAATCTCCTAATTGAGCATTGGCGTCACTTAAAGCAGTATAATCGGTGTTATCAAGATGATAATATTCATTAGTGGTCCCGCCGTCCAATCCATCTAAGCCATTATGGCTAATCCAACTTAAATTTCCAGCGCCATCGGTTTTTATTACCTGTCCACTTGAGCCATCTATGCTTGGTAAAACCCATATTTTATCAGCTGTTAAAGCGGGCGCCTCAAAACCTACATAATTTACTCCTTCATAAAATCTTAATTCATTATTAGAACCGCCAATAGCAATATTGCCATCTACCTCTAATTTGCCCTTTGTTGGCGCGCTAATCCCAATTCCCAAATTACCCAAAAAATAACTGTCCCCTTCGCCATCAAAAAAACCCTCACCCGCTACAGTTAAATCACCCGAATCTATCAATCCTAAATTCCCTACAATCTGAGCACTTAAAGTGCCAATCCATGTATTCGCCCCAACTTTTAATTCTGTATCAGTCATAATATCTTCTGAAGCGCGAACACCACCATCAATTTCTAATTTAGCGCTCGGGGTAGCAATGCCTATGCCAACCAAATAATTAAGATTAGTTGGATAAAGATAAGAGCCAGTTACTCCCCAATATCCCGCGCCATCAACATATCCCTTTGTTGCCACGTCTGTGTCGGCAGTAGGATCGGCAACAAAATGAATTTGATTTGTCGCGCCAGCCACGCCAACAGCAACCTCACCGCGAACATCTAATTTGTGTTGCGGAGACGTTGTTCCAATACCTATTCTATGCGTGTCAGCACCTCCTATTCCATCTGCTAATCCATAAATTGTTAAAACGGGATTTGAATCAATGCTAAAACCATAACTTTCAATATCTCCATCACTTGGAGTTGAGCTCACAGGCAGATTAACAAGAGTAATTGCTCCTGAATCTTCTGCTAAATCTATGGGTCCAACATTTAAAGTTCCTCCTACATCTATTTCATCAGAAGCATTAACTTTAAACATATTTACATAGCTTGTACCAGCATTATCTTTTGCTGATATCCAATTATCATTGGCTATTGTTAAAAGTGTGTCTGGAACTGTGGTCCCAATTCCCAAGTTACCCAAAAAATAATTATCATCAGTTGTTCCAGTGGCAGTAATTGAACCTAGAACATAGAGAGATATACCACTAGAACCAGGGTCAAGATAACCGCCTAGATAATCATAAAATTCAGTACCAGTAATTCGTCCTCCGCTGGTAATAGCTCCAGTAGATTCTATAATCCCCAAAACATCTAATTTTACTGTTGGAGTATCTGTGCCAATACCCAAACTGCCTGTTTTGCCTTGCGCGGTTGGTCCTGTGTTCAAAGGCTGAGGAACATTATCTTGAGGCGGAGGACTTTGTGGCGGAGTCCAAGCTAAAACATTAGAACATTGGAACATTGGAACATTGGAACATAAAAAAAGGAAAATAAAGAAAAAAAGCCAAAAGTTAAACTTTGACTTAAAACAAACTCGACTAAATTCAGAAAACAAAGATTTTATATTTTGCGAGTTATTCATAAATCTTTTTATTAAAGGGGACTTTATTAAAGGGGACTGTCCCCCAAAAGTGACGCTCTGAAAGCCCTTGCTCGTGTGGGTTTTAAGGGCAATTTTCCGATTTGGCAAAAAATCGCCCAAAACTAAGTAATTTGCGTAAAGTTGTTGAAGTCTGACTTCAACACTTCACTGATTAGTTAATGTGACCAAATTTTGTTTTGTTTTTTCGTTGATGACTTTTTCAAACATAAAACCTTATCTCTATCTAAATTAAGAACCAAAGCCCAAAAATTAGTGCTTTTGGGGCTAAGAAAACGAGAACTAATAATTGTCTCTTTAACTGTGTTTTTAGGGAAATTCTTAGCCAACCAACCTATGTCTTTTTTATTTCCATATTCTAAAATTCTTTCTATGACAAAATAAGGATATTCTTGGGGGTTCAGCTTATCAAAATCCACATCCCAAAAACATGATTGTAAAAATCCAGGCAAAGACATATTATTTCTCTATTATGTTTATATAATAACATTATTATATCAGAAAAACAACAAAAATAACAGCAGTTTTATTAGTCAGTTCCAAAAGTCTGCCATTTGGGAAAACTGCTCTTAGCTTGCCTTTCATATCCCCCATAAACCCCTTTTGCAGTGATGTCAACTCCTACGGGAATATTGTCCGCGCTTGGGGTTAAGGTATATGTTTCTGAATCAGATGCATCCAAGTTATTGATGCGAATTTTATAATATTTTGTCTCTTCTGAAATGCTTAAATTATAAGGCAAGGAAGAAACAAATGTCTGAGTATATCCTGAATCGCAAACACGAGGAGGCGGAGGCACAGCAATGGTCAGACATTCATAAATGATTAAATCTGTTGAAACAGAAGCTGTTTGGTCAATGTTTAAAATTAGTGGATAAATATTTGTGCCATTAAAATCTAATGCTAATTCAAAAGATTCGCCTGCTCCTAAGGTCACTTCAAAAGGAATTAAAGGAGTCCTGTTGTCTAAACTAACATCAGTAACCTCGTATTTCGCGGTGTTGGTCATACTGCCACTTAAAGTATAAGAAGAAACATTATCGTAATTCTTTAAAATTCCATAACTCGCTTTTTCTAAAGCGCTTTCCGCAGCAAAATAAGCAATTTCTGAAACCTCAGAGCTTTTCACTGTTTGACTATGTCTAATCATAACATCTCCAACAGTAATAGTGCTAACCAAAATAGAAGAAATAATAAGAACTGTGATAATTAAAGAGATAGACTGGTTGCTTGGGGATTGGGTACTTGGGGATTGGGATTTAAATTTTTTTAAAAATATATCTAATAACATATGACATAGTAAAATTATTCTAATTATTCTAATAAATAACTAATTACCTGATTACCCGAGTACCTAAGTACCCGACTTATTTTCTTTTTGTGTATCTTTGGGAAACCGTTTGCTGAAGAACGACTTCAGCTGTAGTGGCACTTTTTGCTACTAAAGATTTAAGCTCTAAAATAATAGTGACATGGGGATGATTATAGCTTTCCGAACCGGCTGTGAAAGGATTGCTTGTTGGGTTGATATAAAAATCCAATCGTTCAATACTAATGTCAGTCATAGTAATGTCTTCATAATTATTATCATCGTCACAATAATCATCAACAATCAGTCCTTTGCATTTTTTTAAAACACACCTATTTTGAGTACAACTTCCACTACCAGCCAAATCACTCTTGTATCTAATCTCATCGCTAGAAGAATCCAGAAGCATAAGATCATCTTCGGGCTCATCCAAATCCCCCACATAAGAACTATAATCAATCTGCCCAGCCCGAATATCCTTAACTATCAAACCCATAATATATTGCCCTTCTTCTTGAATATTAAGGTCTCCCAAAGATTGCTCTCTGGTTCCAATTACCCGCAAATAAATACCCATAGCCGAAAGAATAACCACAACCAAAATACCCAAAGAAACCATAAGTTCAATAAGGGTGAAACCCTTATTGTGGGTACTTGGGTACTTGGGTACTTGGGGATTGGGATTTTGCTGACGACGTAAAAAATTAATATAAGCATTAATCTGTTTTATCAATTGTGTATAATTTTTATCACACAAATCAGCTTCTTTTACAGAAACAAAACCTTTCTTATGGCTTTTGTTTATACCTTTCCGCGTTTCTTCAGCTTCGCCTCGAGCAATATAAAATTTATTTATTTTATCTTGAAAAGAATATCTACCATATCCTTCAGCAATGTTGTTAGAAACAGCAGAAGATGATCTGTTTAGTTGGTCAACTGTGCGATATTTTTCGTCATCTGGAAATTTTTTACTCAGTTTATAAATAAAAACTTCCAGCTTCTCAGCTAATTTATATATTTCTAAATTATCTAAACCTGTTGACATAATTTTTAATTACCTGATTACCCGAGCACCTAGGTACCCAATTACCCAATCTCTATCTCCAATCAGTAAAACGAGTTTCAAAGCTAATGGTATGCGCTTTGCCCCTCTCTTCCCAATAAACAGAAGAAATAATCTTTTTTTCGCAATCATCACAATTCCCGCCCAAATCATCACCAGCAGAAATAACAACTAATCTATAAAAAGGACTCCATGTAGAGCAACTATCATTGTGATAATAATATTCAGCAGCAGCATCCTGACAAAGGCGACAATTGGTGCAATATTCCACAGTAGTGCCTCCATCAAATTCAGCATCCGCACCCATAACTAAACCAGCTAGATCAAATCCAACCCTATATGAACCAATGGTTAATCCATAAGGCCAAGATTGTTCTGGGTCCAAAAGATTGCTATTACGAGTGGCAGAAACAATTTCTATGCCTTCTCGCGCTAAATTAATAGCCACAACCCTTTCCTCTGATTGTCCACCTAAACTCATGCTGGTTAACCCAACAGACATAATGCCTACCACGGCAATAACCACAATAGAAATAGCTACCACTGATTCAATTAAACTCTGACCTTTTTTATTTATAAATATCAACTTCTCCATAAGAAGTAATTTTTAGAAATCTACTTAAATTAATTGGCACATGGGTTAGTGTAACATATAGTGGAAGAGCAACAGAAGCTTCTATCTCGCCTAATGGAGGTGTAAAAATAATAGAGAAAGCAGCTGCAGGAACCTTCATTTCTATATTATCGGGAAAAGAAAAAGACTGAATGATTGTATCATCACCATCATCATATAAATAAGAAGCCCCATCATAATCATTCGCAAAAAGCTTATAAGACATGGAAGCAATGTAAACACCGTAACCATAAGCCGGGCGGCTCAAATTAATTTGCTTACCAGCCAATGCCATCATCTGGGCTTGGCGAATAACCACTCCTAATTTCTGCGCCTCAGAAGTCAAATCCATTCCCTCTCCTCCAGAATGCATATTAGCTATTAACAGAGCGGCCAGAAGACCTGTAATGCCTAAAACTACCATCATTTCTATAATAGTGAAAGCCTTGCTATTGGAATATTTCTTATTAAACATAAAAATCAATAATTTTATCTCCAAATAAAAAAGCGA
>CAZDOL010000014.1:0-4993 GCA_964507075.1 uncultured Gammaproteobacteria bacterium | reverse complement strand
CATCATATATGACTATTATACATAAAATTCACATAAAAAACCAGTTATTTTTGTGACTATTTTTTTATACACAAAACAAAAAATTTATACGGCCACCGAATAAAACGCATTAAGAATGAATTCCATAAACCATAACGTTTGCGCCAATAATAATTTTGGGCCTGATAATATATCTTTTTGCGATCTCTATTAAAAATTGGGGTTTTTCCGCCAAAATGAATTACTTGAATATCATTATTTACAACAACCTTACTTCCTAAATCCTTGGCTCTATAACATAAATCTCTATCCTCAAAATACATAAAAAAGTTTTCATCAAATCCTTTAATTTTTTCAAAAATATCTTTCCTGATACTTAATGCCGCGCCTGAAACCCAACCAGTTTCTATTTGATTGCCCGAAACACATCTAATAAACTTTTTTGACTGAGGAAAAATTTTGTTTTTTATTAAATCATAAAATTTATCTTCTTCTCCATATGCCCATAATTGTTGGGAATGGTCGGGTAGAATTAGCTGAGGAGAAACAATACCAATATTCTTGTCTTTAGAAAAGATATCAACAAGTTTAGAAAAAATATTCTTTTCAATTATAGTATCGGGATTTAAAAATAACAAAATATCGCCTTTAGCGATTTTTGAGCCTCTATTATTGGCCTTACCAAAGCCAAGATTATCCTTGCTGGCAATCAATTTAATGTTAGGAAAATTTTCCTTGATAAAATTTACAGACCCATCAACCGAAGCATTGTCAACGACAATGACTTCTAAATTTACACTACCCTGATTTTGAAAAATTGATTTTAAACAATCTCCTAATAATTCTTTGGTATTATAACTGACGATTATAATAGATAAGGTCATAAGAAACAAAAGGGTTAAAGTTGACAAAAATATTCAGAAGAATAAACTTAATTTTATGTTAACGAAACTTAAGGCTTATCACAACCCCTCCCAGGTTTGCCCTGTTTGCCAAAGACAATCCAAATTTAGATTTATTAAAAATCATAAAAACCAATATGGAAAATACTCTTTGTTTGAATGCTCACTCTGCAATGTGCAATTCTGGTCTCCATATAAAAATCCAGGAAAAGAGTGGTATGAAAGCACTGATCCATATAATGCTAAAAAGGGGGGTAAACCCCGAGAACTGCATGGTTATCACAAAAAATTCCTGAAAGACAATAAAGAAAAAATATCAGGAGCAAAAATATTAGACCTTGGTTGCGGAACAGCTGAATTTATGTCTGAGCTACAAAAAAGAGGCGCCGAAGTATGGGGAACAGACTTAGACCAAAAAGCGATAGACATAGCTAAACAATCTTTTGTGCTGTCAAACATATCCAACCTGCCAATAGAAAAATTTTTAGAGAAAAAAGATTTACCTAAATTTGATTATATCACAATTTTTGAGGTTATAGAACACATTGATAATCCTTTACAAATATTGCAAATGGCCATCGAATCATTGAAGCCAAACGGGAAAATAATTTTAAGCGTCCCATCTCGGCAACGAATCTTTCCAAATACCAGCGGTTGGGATTATCCTTTACATCACTTAAGCCGATGGAATAATAAATCTCTAAAAAATATACTTTTATTAGCTGGATGTCAAAATATCATTATAAAATATATAAACAAATTCTATTATCTAAATGAACTTTCCATTGAAACCTTGATTCCCAAGAAATTAATTTCTCGTACTAAAAAAAATTTGTTAAAAACAGAAAATTTTAAGGAAAAAAAGGCACATGGATTTATTCAAAAAATTATCTTAAAGCCATTTTATTTTGTCGCTCGTTTCATTGCCATAATTTTAATACCTAAAATTTTATCATGCATACTTTTGCCAGCAACTTTCATATTCTACCCAAAAACAGGAGCCATGTATACTCAAGCTAATCCAAAAAGTAAATAATAAGTATATTAAATGACAAAAAATAAAGAAAATTTGTTAAAAAAAATTTTATCTCGATTCTTGCTCGCCAACAAGAATTTACTTTTTCGTTCTATTCACAAAACAATGAAACCAAGGTGGCTTTGGTTTGAAACTACTGATATGTGTAATTCAAAATGCACGCATTGTAGTATATGGAAAAAGCCGATAACCAAAAATCAGTTAACTGCTCAAGAAATTAAAGAAACATTAAAAGACCCCTTGTTCTCCGAATTAGAATCAATTGTAAATTCTGGTGGAGAAGCGATTTTAAGAAAAGACATGGAAGAAATTATTATGATTGAACATGAACTCTTCCCTAACATAAATATTGACATAAGCACTAACGGACTTCTTCCTGACCGAATGCTTGAAATAGCAAAATCTGTTTTAGAAAAGGGCGTAAAAATTAATATAGGAGTTTCATTAGACGGAATTGGAAAAACGCATGACAAAATAAGAGGCGTAGAGGGCAACTTTCAAAAAGCAGATTATTTAATAAATGAGCTAATTAAATTAAGGGAGAAATACCCCAAAAAACTTTCTATTATTATAGGTTTCACTCTTTCTGACCTTACGGTTGATTATTTTAAAGATGTCAAAGATTATGCTGAGAAAAGAGATATAGAATTTTCAGCCCAATGGTATAATCAGTCTTCTTTTTATGATAACACTGGAAAGAATAAAAATGATAAAAATAATAAAATAATGCAAGCCGTACAGTCATTGCCCGATACAATACATAAAGAGAAGTGGATTAAAAAAATTAAAAATAGGTCTATAAAATTTATGTGTTTTGCTGGTTATACATTCTGTGCCTTAAGGTGTGATGGAAATATTGTTCCTTGTCTTAATCTTTGGGATAATATTATGGGAAATGTCAGAGAAAATACTCCTTCTCAAATTTGGCACAGCAAAAAAGCGAAACTAATACGCAAAAAACAAATTAATAAATGTTCTGGTTGTTTAAATTCTTGGGGAGTGTGGTGGAGTATTGGTTCTTGTTTTTATCCCCGATTAGTTTATTATTTTAAAAATCCAAAATCTTTTCTAAAAAGAATAAAAAATAAGTAAAATTCCTAATATAATAAAAAGACCTCTTTGTTTGTGGTCTTTTTGTTTTTAACAAAAAAATTAAAGATTATCTAAAAATATTTTTTCTAATTTTTGTGAAGATTTCTCCCAAGTAAATTCTTTCATCTTTTTTGCCCCACTCAAAGATATTTTTTTTGTTTTTTCACGATTTTCAATTAAATCAATAATTTTTTGAGCTATTAAATCTGGCCTTTGGGGCGGGACAATAATAACCGTTCTGTTGGGAATGGCATAATCTCTAATTGCCCCCGTATCAGTGCAAATAACCGCACACTTGCAAGCCATGGCTTCCATTGGTGGAAGACCAAAACCCTCTACTTGACTCGGCCAAAGAAAAATATCTGCTAAAGAATAGAGCTTTCTTAATGTTGATGGATTTGGGCGATAAAAAAACGAAGTTTTTTTTGGTAAAGATATCCTGGGCCTATAATAACCAAATAAAGTAAGTTTTGTTTTGGGATATTTCTCACGAACAAAACTCAAAGCCCGTAAACCATCTACTGTCCCTTTTTTGGGCAAAATATGATACATCATTAAAATTTGTTGGGGTTGCCCAAATACTTTCTGATGATTATAAAATTTTTTAAGATCTACTCCATTGGGAACATAACCATAAATTTTTTCTTGAAATTTCTTTTCTCCCAAATCTCTTAGCCAGTTAGCAATAACAATTTTTTTAATGGGCATTTTCCAAGTAGCATCTACCATTTCTCTATCTCTGCTCCAAACCTCATAATCCTGTATAAAATAAAACTTTTTGCCTTTAGTGGGTGGATAATTTTGTAGCCAATCTGCTGTTTCGTTTGCAGTGGCCACGGTAATGTCTGCGTTTGGTATATTTTTAGAATTCAAATCAAAAACTCTTAAAACTTTAATTTGAGATTTTAAATGAAACCATTCGATTTTATCTTTCCCTATAACCCTTAAAAAAAATCGGCGAATTTTTTTAAGATACCCCAACATCTTTTCCTTGTATTGAGCGTTCTGATTCAAAACAAACGGATAAATAATATTAACCTGATGCCCCATATCAGTTAAATTATTAGCATGCTTAAAAATAACCTTAATTCCCCCCGTTAATCCAGTAGTTGGAATCAAAAAATTTATCTTCATATTTTTCTCATTTGGGGTCAGACCCCAACTTACCTCATCTCTCAAATACACTTTCAGAGCAAGTTTTAAGATGAATTTTTTAAAAATTAAATTTTTATCACTTTATCAAATAAATTTATCACCTTTAATGAATTTTGGAGATTTAGGTTTTTGAGACTCAGTATTTACAAATTCTAAATAATCAGAACAAAGCGTATCTAAATCACCGTCTCCCCTTGACTCCAAAAAATCAATACAATTTACTAAATCATTATTATAATCCCTTTGAAAATATAACCGATAACTACCCCACTGATAATCCTCCGGTCGCTCAACCAATTTCGCTCTTACTGGATTAAGGTCAATATAAGCACTAACTATCCAAAAATAAGATTCTGTATTTATCAAAGAGGCATAATATCTGTCTTGAAAAAGATGACCACTTCTGTTATATTGCCAATTAAAATACATCGAATAACAAGTATTGACATAATGCATTATTTTAAAAATGGGCGTATCATTTACTCTTATTTGTAAATGAAAATGATTTGTCATTAAACTGTAAGAATGCAAGTAAAATTTATATCTCTCTTTAGCATTTCTTAAAATTTTCAATATTTTCCTATAATCACGTGGATGTCTAAAAATATTTTTCTCATTCACCCCACGACAAACGACATGATACAAAGCTCCAGGGAAAATAATTTGTTTTCTTAATTTTCTAGTCATATTTTTTTAATATTCTAAAAAATGGCCCCAAAAGGTGCTCTGGGAAAGTCTTTCAGGGCGTTAATCCTTGGGGTCTGACCCCAAAAATTGTTGAGCGGTTTCATTGTTTGGTTCAAGTTCTAAAGATTTTCGGAAATATTTT
>CAZDOL010000013.1:5048-13044 GCA_964507075.1 uncultured Gammaproteobacteria bacterium | reverse complement strand
TGGGGGGCAATTGGGTTCGGGATTTTTGCGGTTCTTGGACTCATTGCTGCAATATTCTATGTACCAAAACAACTGGAGCCACTGCCATATATCACTTTTGTGATTGACCATGCCTTTTATTGGGCATGGGGAGGACTCGCCATTGTTGGTGGCTTTAACCTCTGGTTAACTTTAACCGGCAGAAAAAAATAAGAGAAATTTTAGACAAAAAATAAGGCGGTTGGATTACCGCCTTATTCCCTTTTATTAAAGTTTGGTGGCTTAAAGTTTGGTGGCTCGGGGGCCACCAAACTTTTTTAGTATCCCATTCCACCGGGCATCATACCTGCTCCTGGCATTCCACCAGCCATACCCGAATTTCCTCTGTCATCTTTCTCCGGTAAATCAGTAACTATTGCCTCTGTAGTTAAAAGCAAAGAAGCAATGGATGCTGCATTTTGTAAAGCAGTACGAGTAACCTTAGTAGGGTCAACAATGCCTTCTTCTACCAAATCTTTAAATTCATTTTTAGCTGCGTCATAACCATAATTCATATTTCCTTGCTTAACTTTTTCTACAACCACTGAAGAATCTTGTCCAGAGTTAGCTGCTATTTGACGCAAGGGTTCTTCTAGGGCTCGTTTTAATATTTCTACTCCCAAAACTTCATCACCCTTAAGAATCAAAGCTCCTAAAACATTCAAACACCTTAATAAAGCCACTCCTCCTCCGACAACAACGCCCTCTTCTACTGCTGCCTTAGTAGCGTGCACAGCATCTTCAACCTTAAATTTCTTCTCTTTCATTGCGGTTTCAGTAGCAGCACCTACTTTAATCACAGCTACTCCACCAGTTAATTTAGCTAATCTTTCTTGTAATTTCTCCTTATCAAAATCAGAGGTCGTTATTTCTAATTCTCTCTTAATATTAATAATCCTATCCTGAATAGCCTGTTTAGGTCCTTTGCCGCCAACAATAGTAGTGTTATCTTTGGTGGAAATAACTCTGCGAGATTGACCTAAATCTTTTAAGGTTGTATTTTCTAACTTTAACCCCACTTCTTCTGAAATCACTTTTCCACCAGTTAAGGCAGCAATGTCTTGCAATAATTCTTTTTTTCTGTCGCCAAAACCTGGAGCCTTAACAGCCAAAACATTAAAAGCTCCTCTCAGCTTATTAACCACAAAAGTGGCTAAAGCTTCACCCTCAATATCGTCAGCCAAAACAACTAAATCCTTTTTGCCTGCTTGAGCCATTTTTTCTAATAAAGGTAAAATTTCTGAAAGAGCGGAAACCTTTTTGTCAGTTATTAGAATATAGGGATTTTCATATTCAGCAGACATTTTTTCAGAGTTAGTAATCATATAAGGAGAAACATAACCATGGTCAAACTGCATGCCCTCGGTAACCTCTAATTCTAATCCGAATGATTGAGATTCTTCAACAGTTATTACCCCATCTTTTCCTACTTTTTCCATGGCCTCAGCAATAATTTTACCAATTTCTAAATTATTAGCAGAAATTGATGCTACCTGCTGTATTTCTCCGCGAGTAGATACTGGCTTAGAAATTTTTTCTTTCAATTCTTTAACCACTGCAGCCACGCCTTTTTCAATTCCTGACCTAATGGCCAATGGATTAGCGCCAGCTGCTACATTCTTTAGGCCTGCGCCAAAAATTGCCTGAGTTAAAAGAACTGCTGTTGACGTTCCGTCCCCAGCAATATCATTGGTCTTAGAAGCAACTTCTTGTAAAAGCTGAGCACCTACATTTTCATATTTATCTTCTAGCTCAATTTCTTTGGCTACTGTTACTCCATCATTAGTGACGGTGGGTGAGCCAAAACCTTTGTCTAGAATAACGCTTCTGCCAATTGGCCCTAACGTTACTCTCACGGTGGCAGCTAATTTATCTATTCCGCGCTTCATTGCTGCCCGCGCTTTTTCATCAAATAAAATTTGTTTAGACATACACTGGTTAATTAGTTAATTAGTTAATTAGGGATTGGGATTATAATATATAAATCCTGATTACCCAAGTACCTAAGTACCCGATTACCCTATTCTATTACAGCTACGACTTTATCATAATCAACAACTAAAAATTCCTTTTCTTCCACTTTATACTCGTCAGAGCCGTATTTTTCAAATAAAATTTTATTGCCAACCTTTAAATCTATAATTTCTCTTTGTCCATTGCTTAATGTCTTCCCTGGACCAATAGCAATAACTTTTCCTTGAATTGGCTTTTCTTTATCAGCGGTATCGGGTAAAATAATACCACCCTTACTTACTTCATTTTCAATAATCGGTTCAACTATTAACCGACTACCCATTGGTTTAAGTTTTAACATAAATTAATTTAATTAATAAGTTAAACAAGAATTAGCACTCTTGACCTTTATCTGCTAATTATAAATAACTATTAAAAATGAGTCAAGAGGGTCAATTAAAAAACAAAAAAATATGCCCAAAATTAGATTTATCCAAATTATTTTTATTCTATTTATTTTAACCTTTAGCTTGTCTGTTTCAGCCCAAAAAAGAAACATAGAATTATATTTTTTTTATAGCCCACTTTGTTCTGCATGCTCTCAAGCTGAAACTTCACTTGGAGCACTAAAAACTAAATATCCTCATTTGCAAATTAAAAAATTTGAGGTTTTTGAAAAAAATAATCAAAAAATGTATTCAACTTTAGCTGAAATATATCAAATTAATTCTAATTCTATACCTGGTATTTTTATAGAAGAAAAAGGATTTAATAATTGCTCTTTAACCACAATTTCCGAAATAGAAAAAATTCTTATTCGCTGCGCGCAACAAGAATGTAATTCTCCTGCTCAAAAACTTTTAGCTAATTCTGCAAAAAAGGAAATCCCCTCTTCCAAATTCAACCTGAATATAGTTTATGTTATTCTTGGTGTATTAGCTTTGGGCTTTATTTTAATAAAAATATTTTTTAAAAAAAGAAAAAACCTTTAAATGATTCATGTCTATTAAAAATAATCAAAAAAGAATCCTATATTTCATTTTTTTTAATTTAGGAATTTCATCTCTGATAGCGCAATCATTAATAATCAGAGAATTAATGATTGCTTTTTATGGCAATGAACTCTTTGCGGCCCTAAGTTTAGGTTTCTGGTTGATTTTAACAGGTATTGGTAGTTTGTTTTTCTCTAACCTTTTCCAAAAATCCAACCCATTAAAAACTACAATTTACGCGCTTGTTTCAGCTTCTATCTTTTTTCCTTTGGGGATTCTTGCCATTGGATTTATAAAAAACTGGTTTTCCTTGCCAGGAGAAATTCCTAATTTATTAATAGCGCTTTTTTGCGCTTTTTTTGCTTTAATACCAACTTGCCTCACATTGGGATTGCTTTGGACAATAGCCTCAAGATTGTATGTCAAACTAACAAAAAAAATTTCATTAAACCTGGGCAAAGCTTATCTCCTGGAAATTCTTGGTTTTATTTTTGGCGGTTTAATTTTTAGCTTTTTTCTTGTTAAATTAAATGAATTTTTAATAATTTCCTTAGTTATTAGCCTAAATCTTATTGCCGCGTCTTTGTTAACCTTTACGATTAGAAAAAAATCTGTTTTTTTGCGAATCCTAACCTGCTCTTTACTTGTTGTGTCTTTCTGTTTTTTTGCATCTCCCCTTGGTAATAAAATGCAAAATATAATCTTAAAATCAAGATTTGAAAATCAATTTATTATAGAATCTGTTAATTCAAAATACGGAAACATTAGTGTTGCGCAAACAAGTAAAGAAAGCGAACAATTTAATTTTTACCAAAATGGTTTACTTCTAGGATCAAACCAAGAAACAAATTTCAATGAGCAGCTTGTTCATATCCCGCTTTTATATTCTCAAAATCCTAAGACAATTTTATTAGTCGGAACAGGATTTAATGGTGCGTTAAATGAAATTTTGAAACATCCGATTAAAGAAATAACTTATTTAGAATTAGACTCAAAACTTATTGCAATCACCAAAAAATATATTTCCCCGAACTTATTAAAGGGTGTAAAAAATCCAAAAGTTAAAATTATTCATGAAGATGCTCGTTATTTTTTAAAAAACAATTCAAAACAAAAATTTGATGTTATAATTTTTAATTTACCAGATCCATCTTCCCTGCTCTTAAACCGCTTCTATACACAAGAATTTTTTAAAGAAACCAAAAATAATTTAAATCCAAATGGCTTAATTGCACTGCATCTTTCCTTTGCTCCCAATTATTTTTCTCCTGAAATAATAAATCTAAATGCCTCTGTCTATCAATCATTAGACAAAAACTTCCCGCAAATTACTGCTCTACCGATAGAAAGCACAAATTTTTTTCTTGCTTTTACCAAAAAGACCTTAATTCCCGACATAGAAATGATTACCAATCGTTTCCATGACAGAGAATTAAAAACAAATTTTATCACCGATCAATGGCTATCTTATAACTTGACCAATGACAGAATAGAAAACGTTAACAATCTTTTATCTGAAAATAAAATAGCAAAAACAAATTCTGATTTTTTGCCATCAGCTTATCTCGCAAACTTATTATTTTGGCTTAAACAATTTTATCCAAAAACTGCGGGATTTTTAAATAATCTTCATAAAATAAATCCATTATTTATTCTATTGTGTCTATTGTCTATTTTCGTCGTTTTTAGAAAAAAAATAATAAAATCAGACAAGACCTTACCAATAATCAGTGCTATTCCCGATTTCACGCTATTGTCTTTAGAAATTCTTTTTATTTTTATTTTCCAAATTTTCTATGGTTATGTCTATCATTATATTGCTTTGTTAATCGCCTTTATTATGCTTGGCATGGCAATAGGAAATTGGCAAGCTCTGAGAAAAATAAAAAAGGACCAAGTGAATATTGGCTTTTTAACAAAAATTTATTTTTTATTAATTTTGCTCTGTTGCTTTTTTCTTTTCAGTGTGAAACTCTCCTATAATTTATGGCTTATCACTCCCTTTTTGTCTGGTATTTTAATTGGTTACGAATTTCCTCTCACAAATTTCCTTTTCTTAAAAAAACAGAAACGAGCTGAACAAAAAACAGGAACTATTTATGCCGCTGATTTAATTGGTTCTTGTTTGGGCGCAATCTTGATTCCTTTGTTTTTGCTACCATTTTTTGGTTTATTTCAAACTATATTCTTTTTAATAGGATTAAATGTTTTTGCTGTTATTGTTCTTTATTCGCTAAAAACTTCTGCGCTAAAAACATAAATATCTATACCATCTCCTTTCCATGCATCCCATGACAAACCAGCTTTTTGCTGACAAAGCTGGCCCATAAATTCCTCCAATCCCCAACTGTTTTCAGTGGCCACTTGAGGAAGAAAAACGCCCGAACGCGAACCCTGCTGAACAATAACTCCATGTTTTCCTATTTCAATTTCTTGAATAGGATTTTTTATTTTCTTAATAGGAGAAAGAACAGAAATCTCTATGTTAATGTTTTTCATTTCATTTAAACTAACTGAAGAAAAACGATTATCATCTACAGCCGCTGAAACAGCCATTTTAGAAACAACCTGATACAAAGGTTGTTTTTCTTCTATGATTCTACCAATACAACCCCTTAATTGATGATTTCTGGTTAAAGTAACAAAAGCGCCTTGAGGCTGTTTTAAAGCTGGCAATACATCTTTAAATTCTGGTATTTTTTTATTCTCCAAATAATTTTCAATGCTTTGGCGCGCTATTTGCAAAAGCATTTGTCTCTCATTGTTCGCCAATCCTTTTTGCTCGTCTTTACTAAACACAATGCTAGCATATCCAACCACCCTTGAATGATCTCCTGTGATACCTTGCCTACCGGCAGGCAGGTCTCCTGAATTAGTATAATCTAAAAATTTAATATCATTAATCTGCATAATCTCTGATAATAGCAACCCTATATGAATGGCCTCTTCTCCACATGCGCAAGTATCCAGTCCAGGCAATGATTGAGACATCAAATCCTGAATAACATTAGTAAGATTTTCTGACTTGCCTGTTAAAATTGCGTCAATAACTTTATGGTCAGCCATATTAGCTATTTCATAATTTGGATAGTGAGATAAATCAGAGCTAATAACTATTAAAGTTTGATTATCAATGTATTTACTCAGAGCATAAACCAAGGCCTCTCTGCTTTGTTTATTGGACTGCCCAACAATAATCGGCACAATTTTAAAATCCTTTAATGTTTTTTGCAAAAATGGAAGACAAACCTCTAAACAATGCTCCTTTTGGTGAGATTGAGGTCTGTTAAAAATGTTTTTATGTTCAGATATTATTTTTTTTGCCAAATCAGCGTCAATCTCTATATCACCCAAAGGCGTTTGCCAAATGCCTTGCGAGTCAACAGAACTACCCATAAACCAGTCAGTATGCGAAGGACCAATTAAAATTACTGTTTTGAAATTTTTACCTTCCAATAACTTAAAGGCACTAGCCGCTATTTGTCCAGAAAATGCATATCCAGCATGGGGCACAATTAATATTTTTGGCTCCCCTTCTATTGAAATATCTTTAACTTGCGCCAAAAACTCATCAATTTGTTTAGATAAAACGCTTTTGTTGCCCAGATAATAGGAACCAGCCGCAACTGGTAATCTAATAAATAATTTTTCTGATGAATTTTTTTGTTTTTCCATAAATTTAAAACTTAAAACTATAGAGACAATAATTAAAATGACAAGAATAATGATTAAAATAAATTTTAGTGTTTTGTTGTCCATTATAATATAAGCCAAATTATTTATGTTTTTACCCAACCTATACCTTTCGTCTATGGTTCATTTCCAGACACCGGGAATAATCTCACCATTAGAACAAATGCCATTTTGAATATTATCTTCCACAATAAAAAATCCCTGTCTTTTAATGGCTATTTCTTGTGAACCCGGACAATAAGTGGACTCTGTTTCCCAATCTCCTAAATTACCAGTATAAACATATTTTAAGCCCTCATCAATAGCAATCTGACGTAATTTTCTTACTGTTGCTTCTGGGGTTGACGGCAGATTTATCAATTTATATGTTGGGTGGAAACGAGAAAAATGTAAAGGAACATTTTCTCCCAAATTTTCTTTAATCCATTGAGCCATATTTTTTATTTCCTCTGAATTATCATTTTCCCCAGGAATAACCAAATAAACTATTTCCAACCAAACTCCCTGCTCTTTAATGACTTTTAAAGATCGCAAAACTGGCTCTAATTTTCCGCCCACAATTCTTTTATAAAAATCATTGTTAAAAGCCTTTAAATCTATTTTAATTGCGTCAACATATTTGCAAAGCTCTTTTAAGGGCTCGGGGTTAATATAACCAGCGCTAATAACTACATTCTTTAGACCTTTCTCTCTGGCTAACTTTGCCGTTTCTGTCATATATTCATAAAAAACAGTTGGTTCGCTATAAGTATAAGCAATGCTTTGCGCGCCCAAAGCCAAAGCTTCAGCAACTAATTGCTCTGGGGTGCGATTAACGCTCTTAGCGTCTTCTGGAAAAGATTGGGAAATTTCCCAATTTTGACAATAAAGACAACGTAAATTACAGCCAACTGTTGCTACTGAATAGGTAGCAGTTCCAGGCAAAAAATGAAATAATGGCTTTTTTTCAATAGGATCCAAATGAATACTCACTGGCTTGTTATAAACCAAGGAATAAAGTTTTCCTTGAATATTCTCTCGCACACGACAAAGTCCCCTCTCCCCTGAAGCTAAAACGCATTGATGCGGACAAAGATTGCATTCAACAACCCCGCTACCCAAACTTTGATAATAACTCGCCTCTTTTAAATCTAATAACACCTCATCTGTTTCAGAATCAATAATATGATATTTAATAATATAAGAAATACTAAATACCAAAACAATAATCAAAATAGCAATAGAAAAAAATTTCTTTATCATTTTTTTGTTTTATTATGAGCGAAGCCACGCTTAGAAGCGCGAAGCGAATAACAAGGTTCTTCTGAGCGTAGCGAGGAATGGTTCTTACTATGAGCGCG
>CAZDOL010000013.1:0-4948 GCA_964507075.1 uncultured Gammaproteobacteria bacterium | reverse complement strand
GCGCGAAGCGAATAACAAGGTTCTTCTGAGCGTAGCGAGGAATGGTTCTTACTATTAAACAAAGAAAATTTTTTAAATAAACTCAACAATGCGCCATAAGGGCAGAAAAACTTGCACCAAGGACGATAAATAAAAATAGACAAAATGATTAAAATAATTAAAAGAATAATAGAGATCATGGTAATAAAACGACCGAAAAGGGCTCCAAATGGATCAATGCCACAAAGAATTGGCTGTCTGAATATTAATAGCGCGAGAATAACAATGATTAAAACAAAATATTTGAACTTAAATATGATTGGGCTCTGACAAGTTGCGCGAAAAGACGCGGTCAATTTCCCAGGCGAGGAAATTGCCACTCGACTCTCGGACTCACTCTCTCTCTCACTCTGCTCGCTCAAACCATGCCCGTTCGTCCTACGAGACGCTTTTCTTTGCAACTTAGCCAGCGCCTTGAAAAATATTCTCTTGCTTTGGAAAATAAACTCCTGAAGCGCGCCTAATGGACAGAGCCAATTGCAATAAATCTTGCTCTTGATTAACAAAACCAAAACAATAGGCAAAAGAAAAAATAAAAAAGGAATTAAATTCATCACTATTTTACTCCCATCAATAAAGAAAAGTTGAAATGTGTGAATCGGACAAAAAGCGTTTTTTAAAATAAAACCAAAATAAATTAAAGAAAATAACAGAATTAAATTTCTGAACAAAAAGTTTCTCTTATCTTTAGCAAAAAACAGGAAGATGGCCACCAAGAACAACAAACAAAAAATAACTAATGGTAAATAATTGCCAATTTGATTTTGGTAGTTAAGTAAACAAGTAGAGCAAGAATTAGCAGAAAATAGACCACGTAGCCCATAAATTAAGAAAAATGCCCCGGCAAAAACAGCGATAATTCGCGCAACCTTTTGAAAAATTTTTTTAAAACCCAAAAATCCTAAAAAAATAAAAGGTATAAAATATAAGGAGGTAGCTAGAAAAAAACTAGTAAAAAATAAAATCCCCTTTCCAACGCCCCCAACATCAAAAACATAACTAAGGGCTAGAAGAAAAGGTGGGCAGATATTAACGCCAGTTAAAAAACCAAATAAGATAGGAAATTTAGCTTTTTTGAAAAACTGGCAAAATAACTTTTTGTGCTTTAAACAACCAATTCCATAAAGAATTAACAAAACAGCCAAAAAAACCAAAGCTCCCAAATTTACTTTTTTGATTATTTCACTTTCTATTCTTAATCCTAAATAGCCAATTAAACCACCAAATAAAACATAGCCGATTAGGCGGCCAAAAGTAAATTCAAGAAAAAGGAAAAAAGATTGCTTAATCTTTCTGCCTTTAGATAAAATAAGTGGAAGTAATGCTGGGATACACCAGGCCAAACAAAAAACACCTGTCGTCAATCCAAGCAAAAATCCATTAACGATAAACATACTTATACTATTTTCTATAAATTATTTTTTAGATTTTTTATATCGTTCCACCCTAGTCAATCCCGAGCAAGGGACAATTTCAATCCCCTTTTTACTTAATTCATCTAAAAATAAATTCATACCCAAAGAATCAGAAGAAATATGACCCGCAATTACTACATTAATGTGCGACTTTTTTGCCTCTTTGTAATGCTTTTCGCTCATGTGCATAGCAACTATAGTGCCTACTCCAGCTTGTGCCATTTTTTCATAAATCTGAGATGAACCTTCAGTTCCTCCAGTAATTTCTGTTAAAGCAATTTTACCACAATGATTCTCTGGTTCGCCGACAAAAATCTGCGGACCAGCCCCAAGTTCTATGGCCTTTTTATACTCTGGGATAGATTTTAATAAATCCAAAAGGTCTTCAACATATTCTGGCTTCTTCTTGTCAATCAATTTCTTTAAAAAATTAGCTACTAAGTTATCGGCTGGCGTGTGAACGCATAATAAACCAAATTTCAAAAGCCGAGCAGCATCAACTACCTCATCGTGATTAACTGAAGCAATGCCGCGACTCACCTCTTCCATGCGAATATGAATTAAGCTCTCGGCAATATTGATTGGTACGCCGTAAAGATTTAAAACATCAGCTTGAAGTTTTACAACATCATCTAAACCAGCCAAGGCCTTGCCTTCTGGATGATGAGCTAAAATCAAGTCAAAACCACCCAATCTGTCAGCTAAAAGAACCTCTCCTACTCCTATATCAATTCCAACCAAAATCTTTTTAATTAGCTTTTTTGATTGCTCTGAGCTTGTAGAAGGGTCATTCAAAATACGAGTATCAGAAAAAGGGTTAACTAATCTCTCTTTGTCAAATTCATCTTTTTCTTGTTTGGTCATTTTCTCATATCGCCCTTTGAAGCGTTTGAGTGTTTTTTGAACTTTTTTCTCGCCACGTAAATCGGCCTTTGTCCCCATTTCAATAGCTAAATCATAAATTTGTTTAATAGTCATATAATTATCACTTATTTCTAATATTTATTAATAATTTGCTTAATTCTTATTGCTTCTTTTTCAACTACTTCACCATCATATTCTCCACTATGAGCTGTAACGCCTTTATAAATAGGGGCCTTTTGGTCCAAATGAAGATTAAAACATCCTTTTTCAATATAAGAACCCTCGCTTCGCTCAGAACCTTGTTGTTCACTTCGTTCACAATAAATGTGGAAACGAGGATACTGATATCCACGCAGACGCCGAACATAACTTACCTGTCCTCTTTTTGTCCTTAGCTCAGCATAACCACACCTCTTAATTAAACTATCGGGACTAATTGAAATATTTGGCACTTTAATTTGCATAAACTATAATTTTTTCCTTAAAAAATAGATTGTTATGAGGCCGGGGAGTAACGAAGATGATACGCTGTCTATAATCCTAAAATATCTCTTTGCCTCCCCTTCTGTCTGAATCTTGGTCGGCATCCGCCAAACCTTAACTGGCTTTGGGGGATAAATTTCAATTAATTTCTGATAAATCTTATTCGCATCTACCCTAGAAATTGATAAATTCCTAATGTGTTTTAAAAATAATTCTTTGTATCTGGCGTTGCTAGCGGTCTTAGTGGTTGGATTATAGCTCAAAGCTTCTAAAATTATTTTCAATTCTCCAAGAGTAACAATAGAAGGATTTTTTTGCTTAATAATTTTCTTAACAACTTTATTAAAAGAGCTATCTATCTCTTCTTTTGCAGAAATCCAAAAAAATACTGGCTTTAAAAGCCAAAATATCTAGTAAATAAAGCTAAAGAAATTGCTCCCCAAATCAAAGCAAAAGTCATAATCATCTTACCTTCTTTTTGGGTAGATTTTTCCCGCCAAAGCACAAAGCCATAAATTAAACCAGCTGGCAAAGGATTAAAAATAACAATTAATAATCCTAGGTTTACTAATTTTAACCTAGAATATAAAATCCTCTCTGGTTTTTTGTCCAGTTTTTGAGACATTTAAAAATCAAAATTATTCTTACTGAGCGAATTCTCCTATGCTTTATAAACCTTATCGCCTGGTTTTACTTTCTCGTCAAATTTTAATCCGATAGCATCACCCTTTTTAGCTTTTTTAATGTTTTCGTGCTCAACCTGCATAGAAGCAACTTCTTGGACAAAATCCCTTTCTCCCCCAACAACATGAATCTCGTCTCCCAACTTTAAGGCACTAGTCAGCTCTATAACTCCTACGCTGATATGATCAAAATAATGGGTAATTTTCCCAATTTGTTTTTCTTTGGCCATAAAATCAATTATTAATATTAATTAAATTATATTTTAGATAACATATCTTCCCCTGGACTGATCTCCAATCATAATCCCTCTATCTAAGGTGATAACCCTCTTCTTTATAAAGTTAACAATCTCCCTATTATGAGTAACCAATAAAACTGTAGTTCCAAATTCATTGATTTTTTCTAACAATTGAACAATATCTCTAGTAATAATTGGGTCTAAGTTGCCAGTTGGTTCGTCAGCAATCAATATCTTGGGACGATTAACCAATGCCCTAGCAATTACTACTCTTTGTGATTCCCCGGCTGATAATTGTCGAGGAAAATAGTCTTTTTTATTAGCTAAACCCACTATTTTTAAAACTTGTTGAACAATTTGAGATGTTCGTTTTTTTGAAGCATTAACCACTTCTAAAGCGAAAGAAATATTCTCTTGAACAGTTTTATTCTCCAGTAATTTAAAATCCTGAAAAACAACTCCTATCTGTCGACGCAAAGTTGGAATAGCCACTGATTTTACTTTAGTTATGTCCCATCCTCCTACTATAATTTTTCCTTCTGTCACTCGTTCCTCGGCAATCAATAATTTTATAATAGTACTCTTGCCTGCCCCTGACTGACCTACAATAGAAACAAATTCGCCTGGTTTGATATGGAAAGAAACATTACGCAAAGCATAAACATCTGGCGGATAAAGTTTGGTGATATTAATAAATTTAATCATAAATTACTATTTAATGGAGCCGGGGGTGGGAGTTGAACCCACGACCTCTGCTTTACGAAAGCATTGCTCTCCCAACTGAGCTACCCCGGCATTATTACAAAAACCCCTCTTTATTTGCTCCCTGCCTACCCAGCAGGCAAGGTACCTAATGAGCTAAGGCGGCCTTAGAAAGCGAGTGAGCGGAGTCGAACCGCCGTCACCTCCTTGCCCCCACACCTATGCATAGGTGTGGGGGCTTGGTCGCCCCACACCAGAATAAATATAATGCTTTACAAAGCGAGATACCGGAATCGGACCGGCATTTCCTGCTTGGGAAGCAGACGTTCTACCACTGAACTAATCTCGCATTACCAAAATATTTATTTGGTGTGGGGGCTTGCCCCCACACCTATGCATAGGTGTGGGGGCTTGGGAAGGAGATATAATAACCGTTATACCACACTCGCAACTGTTTTTTTAAATTTCTTTATCGCCCTTAATTTACGCCAGGGAGACAAATAGTCAATAATCAAAGTACCGC
>CAZDOL010000012.1:12477-13957 GCA_964507075.1 uncultured Gammaproteobacteria bacterium | reverse complement strand
CTAATAAAGCTCAGGGAATTATATGTTGGAAAATAGATAGATTAGCCAGAAACCCCATAGACGGAGGTCAAATTAACTGGTTTCTCCAACAAGGCATAATTAAACATATAAAAACTTTTGGTCGTGACTGGTATCCTACTGATAATGTTTTAATGATGAGTGTAGAATTTGGTATGGCAAATCAATTTATCCTTGATCTATCGTCTAATACTAAACGTGGCTTAAAAGCAAAGGTAGAACAAGGATGGCTCCCTCAACTTGCCCCACCAGGATATCTTAATAATCCCTTAAAATCCAAAGGAGAAAAAAGTATTATCAAAGACCCTGATAGATTTGATTTGATAAAGAAAATATTTAGATTAATGTTAACTGGCAACTATACAGTTTCGGAGATACTTAAAAAAATAAATGGTTGGGGTTATAAAAATAAGAATGGTAGAAAAATGTCCAGAACCACGCTTTATAATATATTCACTCGATCCTTTTATTATGGAAAATTTGAATACCCAAAAGGAAGTGATAATTGGCATACAGGAAGTCATGATAAAATGATTGATATTACAGAGTATGACCAAATACAAGAACTCTTGGGTAGGAAAGGAAGACCACGTCCACAAAAGCATACCTTTCCTTTTCGGGGACTTATTAGATGTGGATCTTGCGGAGCCATGATTACCCCTGAAAATAAAACAAAACATCAAAAAAACGGCAATGTTCATCATTATACATATTATCACTGCACCAAACATATAGATCCTAATTGCGAACAAAAAAGCATCAGATCAGAAGAATTAGAAAAACAAATTCTAGAAATTCTTAGAAAGATAGAGATACCAGTTGAATTTCATCAATGGGCAATAAAACGATTAAAGAAAGAAAATGAGATAGAGTCAAAAGATAGAAATATAATTTTAAAAACTCAACAAAATACTTATAAGACTTGTGTTGAAAAGGTTGATAAATTGATTGACATGAGGGCTAATAACGAAATAGACGAAGAAGAATTCAAAAGAAAGAAAACCAAGATAAATAAAGAAAAATTCCATTTAGAGGAATTATTACAGGATACTGGGAAAAGAGTGGATAATTGGCTCGACAACGCTGAAAAGGTCTTTAACTTCGCTGAAAAAGCCCGAGAAAGGTTCGAAAATGGTTCGCCAGAGGATAAAAAAAGGATACTGTCGTCATTAGGTTCGAACCTCCTATTAAAAGACGGGAAACTGGCTCTGGACGTCAAAAAACCATTAATCTCAATCAAAGAAGTCTCATTAGGTGTAAATGTCAAAAAAGACACGTTCGAACCCCTTGAAATGTGCTCTGTTAAGCGAAAAAACAGGGATTTAGTCCCTGTTTGTCCGACATGGCTCCGGAGGTGGGATTCGAACCCACGACAAATTGGTTAACAGCCAATTGCTCTGACCCCTGAGCTACTCCGGATTGTATTATATTTTAATTAAAAATTATCTTAACACAAAAACTC
>CAZDOL010000012.1:2432-12377 GCA_964507075.1 uncultured Gammaproteobacteria bacterium | reverse complement strand
AGCTACTCCGGATTGTATTATATTTTAATTAAAAATTATCTTAACACAAAAACTCCAAAAAGTAAAATTCCTTTTTAGTAATAATCTTCAATCTTTTGGATTCCTTTTAGTTGCCTAATTCTTTCTAATGCCCGAGCCTCAATCTGCCTAATTCTTTCTCTGGTAACGCCGAAAACTTGGCCGACCTCTTCTAATGTATGAGCTACTCCATCTGTTAATCCAAACCTAATATCTAAAATCTTCTGTTCTCGCGTGGAAAGATCAACCACAATTTCCTTAATATATTTACGCAATAACATCAAGGCTGCAGCTCTATCGGGGGCCATAGTCTTAATGTCTTCTATAAAATCAACCAATTCTGATTCTTTGCCATCATCATCTCCTCCAATAGTTGTTTCTAAAGAAATAACATCCTGAGAAATTTTCATTAAATATCTAGCTTCTCCAGTTTCAATTTCTAATTCAGCAGCTATCTCTTCTGGAGAGGGATGACGCCCTAATTCTTGTAATAAGTAACGATCAGCCCTGTGAAATTTACCAAGAATCTCAACTACATGAACTGGAATACGAATGGTACGAGATTGATCTGCTAAAGACCTAATAATTGCTTGTCTAATCCACCAAGTTGCATAAGTAGAAAACTTGTATCCCCTTTTCCAATCATATTTTTCTACTGCCCTAAATAAACCAATATTTCCTTCCTGGATCAAGTCTAAAAAAGTTAAGCCATAACCTACAAATTTTTTAGCGATACTTACTACTAAACGTAAATTTGCCTCTATTAATCTCATTCCTGATTTTTTGTCCCCCTCATCCTTTTTCTTGGCTAAAGCCACTTCTTCCTCTGAGTTGATTAAAGGAACATGTCCAATCTCTTTAAGATACATTTGGATAGAATCAGCCGAAAGTTTAGTCAAATCAAAAAATAATTCTTCTTTCTTTTCTTCTGCTTTTTCAGAACCCAATAAATCTTTTTTGGATGCAATCACTTGGATTCCTATTTTTTCAAGAGATTCTAAAAATTCTTCATATTCCACTAAGGATTTTTCAATCCTTGGAAAAGCATAAAGTATTTCATTTTGAGTTATAAATCCTCTTTGTTTGCCTTTTTCTATCAATTTTTGAGCAACTTCTTCGGGCCACTTAAAACATGACGCTCTTTTGAATTCAATAGCGACTTTTTTATTATTTTTTTTAGCTACACTGACTTTTTTTGCTTTCTTCCTAAGGGTTGCCTTCTTCATATTTTTAATTAATCAGCTAAATCACGAGATAATTTTGTTATTTCTTTACTTATTTTTTCAATTAAACTCTTATTTTTATTTTTTTCTGCTTCTTTTAATTCCGTTAAAGATTCTTGCATCTTATTTTTTAAATACTTTTTCTTCAAAATAAAGAAAAAAGAAGAAATATCTTGGGTAATCTCTAATAAACTGCTTTCGCTAAATTCTTTTTCTACTAAAAACAAGAGAAGGTCATAATAGTTTACTAACTCCATTTCCTTTATCTTGCTTTTTATCTTTTTAGTATCAATATTCTTTTGACGACTATAATAATCTCTAATAAGCTTAGCAATATTCTGTGTTTGAATAGAAGGAAATATATCTAAAGGTAAACTTTGCTCTTTTAAAAAATCTCCTCCTAATTTTGGATATTTTAGAATAAGACCTAATAACCTTTCTGCTGCCTGTTGCTCTATTGAAATTTTCTCCATACTAATATCTTTTTTCTTTGTCTCATTGGCGTTATAAACTTTCGGTACTTTAATTTTTTTTAAAGCATCAAGTAAAAAAACCTCAGAAACTGATAATTCGTCAGCCAACCTTCTTGTCCACAAACCTTGTTCAACAGAATCCCCCAATTTAGCTATTACTGGCAAAAAATTCTTGGTAATTTCTTTTTTAGCTTCAATGGTTAAAGATTCTTTGTTTTTCTTATATTTATTGAATGCAGAGGAAAAATAGTATTCCATAATTGGCATTGGGTCTTTTAAGGATTTAATCCATTCTTTAGAATTTTTTTGAATAAATTCATCTGGATCTTTATGGCCCTTTAAGTCAATTATTCTGACGTTCAATCCTTGGTTTAATAACATATCTATTCCCCTCTTGGTTGCTGTCTGCCCAGCAGGATCAATATCAAAGGCCAAAGAAATATTAGGGGTGTAGCGTTTTAATAATTTAACTTGCTCCATTGTTAGGGCCGTGCCAGAAGTACAAACTGTATTTTTATTCTCTGACTGATAGCAAGACAAAACATCCATATTTCCTTCTACTAAAATAAAATAATTTTGCAGCTTGGCTTCCAATTTAGCTTTATCTAAACCATAAAGAATTTGGCTTTTATTATAAATTTCTGTTTCCGGAGTATTTATATATTTGGCAACCTTTTCTTCATCGTTCTGCTTGTCCTTAGATTTTTCTTTCAGTGGTAAAATCCTAGCAGTGAACCCAACTGTCTGACCATGCGTATTTCCAATGGGAAACATGAGGCGATTACGGAAACGATCGTAATAGCCAGACCCCTGCTGTTTTCTAATAATCAATCCAGCTGATTCAATCTCTTGTTCTTTGTATCCTCTCTTAAGTAAAAATTTTAAAAGAGTGTCCCATTTATCAGGGCTAAATCCTAATTGAAATTCAGAAATAGTTTCTTTTTTAATCCCTCTTTTTTGAAGATATTTTCTGGTAGATTCAGCCAAAGGAGATTCTAATAAAATCTTATGATAAAATTTGGCGCTTAAACTGGAAATGTCTAATAATTTAGTGCGCTGACTAATATTATGACTATCATAGCTTTTGATTTGTACACCTGCTTTCTCGGCTAAAATCCTCAAGGCCTCTGGAAAATCAACTCCTTCTATTTCTTGAATAAAACCGAATATATCACCTCCTTTACCGCAACCGAAGCAATGCCAAATCTGCCGCTCTGGAGAAACAAAAAAAGATGGCGTTTTTTCATTATGAAAAGGGCATAATCCCCTAAAATTAGCGCCACTAGCTTTTAATTGCACATATTCAGAGATAAGCTCCACAATATCAAGCTTTGATTTTATTTCTTCTACGTCATTAGCCATGAAAAAATATATTAATTTTTTAATAATTTAATTGCTAGATACATAATATGATGACAGTTTTTTCATTAATTTCTAACAAAGGAACCCATTCTATTGCATTCTCTTTCTGTATTCAGACAGCTTCTCCTCGTCAATTTTTGTTCTTTCCCAATCAGTAGGAATAATTTTATTGATTTTCTTATTTTCAATATCAATATCGAAAATCATATCTTTTAACTTCCACCCCCGAATAATGCCCGCTTCGTTAAATCGCTGTTGTAATTCCGTCATGACTATTTCTGCTTGCTTTATGAGATTCTCGACGTCTTCGTCGCTATAACCTTTTTCTTTTAATTTTGATGCGTTCTTTTCGTGCCAACTAATACCCTTCACTTTTTCCATAACAATTAAATGTGTTCCTTGTTGTTCCACTTTTGCAACGGGTCGAGGAGCGGGCAAGCCGACGCTCGTTACAATCTCCATTATTTTGTATTCGTAAAATGGATCGCCCGATTCTCCAACCTTGCCTTTTTCGACATTGACTCTCTTGCCTATTGTCGGTAGCTCTTGTCTATTCGCATCAGCCCAAACTGGAAATTCTTTAACAGCTGTGGGGTCTTCTCGCACTCTCCCTGTTTCATCTCGTTTAACTTCGCCCGACTTTATGTTCTGTCCCTTGTTTTCGAAATATTCCAATGGATTTTGCCTAAACTCTTCTGGCACAAAATCATCAAGGCCGGATTCGACTTCAATGTTTGCTTTGGACTCCGACTCCTTTCCTGATTCAAATGTTAATTTTTTAAAATTCATAAATTTCTTTAGATTAACTAAGCGAAGCGTTAGCGAAATTTTATGGCGGAGAGGGCGGGATTTGAACCCGCGATACCTTTCGGTATACCGCCTTTCCAAGGCGGCGCAATCGGCCACTATGCGACCTCTCCTTTTAGAATCTATATAGATAAATTGATTTTTTGTGATTTTCGTCTGGCTGGCGGATACTTTCTGGTTCTAGGCCTTTGATTGGAAATCCATAAGCTATAACCCTCGCTCCTTTCTTTAATTCTTTTTCTAATTTATATCTTAATTTCTCTTCTAATACTTTCGGCATACCATAGACATAAATAGCGTCTGCTTCGGATAAATCTTCGTAGAATAAATCTCTTAATTTAAAATTAGTATCTCCTTTATTAGCTAAAAAGATACTTTTAATCCAACAATAAAGAAAGAAGAAGAGACTCAATTCAATGCCAATCGCTTTTACTGGAAAATTTTGAGCAGCATAAAAAACAACTCGTCCGTCTCCGCAACCTAAATCATAAAAGACTTCATTATCTTTCAAGGCAATTACCTCAAAAATTCGGGGTAATTCTTTTTTTCCACAAGGAACAAAAGGAGCAAAAGATTTGCTGGCATTTCGAAAAGAAAGAGCGGTCCAAAACAAAAAAATAGCAAGAATTAGATATATTATAGGAGCTAAAAATTGCATGTAAATATAATTATTTAGGAAATTTTAGTTTTTGGTCAATTTTTTGCCAAATCGGAAAAATGCGATTATAACATATAATAGAAACGAGTTTGCGAGATGAGGAAAGGGGGGACAGTCCCCTATTCAACTTGAGATATCTTTATTGTGGTTTCAATAATAGTATCTGGCAGTAAAGAAATTGAATCAATCCCTTCTCTGACCAAAAATTGGGCAAAATCAGGAAAATCACTTGGTCCTTGTCCGCAAATTCCCACCTTGCATTTATTCTGATGAGCCACCTTAATTAAAGTTTTGATCATTCTCTTTACAGCCTCATTTCTCTCGTCAAAAAGATGGGCGATTAAACTAGAGTCTCTATCTAAACCTAAAACTAATTGAGTTAAATCATTAGAGCCAATTGAAAAACCGTCAAAAAGTTTAGCAAATTCTTCGGCCAACACAATGTTAGAAGGAATTTCCGCCATAACATAAACTTGTAATTTTTTTTGTCCTTTTATTTTTTCTCTCAATTTATGCTTATCAATAATCTTTAAAACACCTTTTGCTTCTTCAATTGTTCTACAAAAGGGCACCATTACAATTACATTATCCAAACCAAACTCTTGTCTAACTTTTTTAATAGCTTGGCACTCCATTTCAAAAGCTTTTTTAAATTTAGGGTCATTATAACGACTAGCTCCTCTCCAGCCAATCATAGGATTGGTTTCTTTTGGTTCATATAAAGAGCCACCAATTAAATTGGCATATTCATTGCTCTTAAAATCAGAAAAACGAACAATAACATCTTTTGGATAAAAAGCCGAGGCAATAGTCCCAATGCCTTCTGCTAATTTATTAACATAAAAATCAATCTTATTTTCATAACCTGCTGTTATTTCATCTATTTGTTTTTTTACTTTTTTGTCTTTAATTTTGGAATAATTCAATAAAGCTAAAGGGTGAATTTTAATATGGTTGTTGATTATGAATTCCTCACGTGCTAAACCAACACCATCATTAGGCAAGAAAGAAAAACCAAAAGCTTGACTTGGCTCAGCAATATTAAGCATTACTTTGGTTTTTGGATTCTTTATTTTCTTTAAGAAAGTTTTCTTTATCTTAAACGGCAATAAACCATTATAAATACGTCCTATTTCTCCCTCAGAGCAAGAAACAGTTATCTTTTGCTTATCTTTAATAAGCTTAGTCACATTTCCGGTTCCTACTATACAAGGAACCCCCAATTCACGACTGACAATTGCCGCGTGACAGGTTCTTCCACCAGCATTAGTCACAATAGCAGAGGCAATTTTCATAATTGGCACCCAATCTGGATCAGTCATTTCAGTAACTAAAACTTCTCCTGGTTTAAATTTGACTATATCTTTAACGTCTTTAATGACACGAGCAGTTCCTTGTCCAATCTTGGAACCGACAGCCACGCCAATAATTATAACTTTATTCTGGATAGTTTTTGACTTTCCTTCTTTGGTAAGAATATATCTTTCTAAAACATCTGCTGATTTACGAGATTGAACAGTTTCTGGTCGAGCTTGTAAAATATATAACTTGTTGTCTTTACCGTCTTTCCCCCACTCCATATCCATTGGCCGTTTATAATGTTTTTCAATTAAGACAGAATAACGAGCTAATTCTAAAATTTCCTCATCTGATAAAGTAAACTTGCTTCTTTCTTTTAAAATAGTTTTTATATTCTTAACTGGACTCTTTCCATTTGTGTTGTAAACCATTGTCCATTCTTTGCGTCCCAACCTTTTGTTAACAATTGGTTTATATCCTTTATCTAATAAGGGCTCAAAAACCATAAATTCATCAGGACTAACCTTGCCTTGAACTATATTCTCCCCCAATCCCCAAGAAGAATTAATAACAGTAACATCAGCAAAGCCAGATTCAGTGTCGCAAGAAAACATAACGCCAGAACAAGCCAAATCAGAACGAATCATTTTTTGAATTCCAACAGAAAGAGCTACTTCCATATCTTTAAAACCTTTGGTTTCACGATAAACAATAGCTCTATTGGTAAAAAGAGAGGCCATACATTTACGAACTGCTTTTAATAAATTATCTGTGCCTCTAATATTAAGATATGTTTCCATTTGACCAGCAAAACTGGCTTCAGGCATATCTTCGGCTGTGGCTGAACTGCGAACTGCAACATCTATATTTTTAGATTTATATTCTTGAGATAATTTTTTATAAGCAACCACAATAGCCCTTTCAAAATCTTTATCTAATGGTGTTTTTAAAATCAAATTTCTAACCTTCTGACCACGTTGATATAAATCTTTCACATTTTGAACATCTAATCCTTTTAAAATATTCTCTATTTTTTTGCCTAATTGACTTTTCTCCATAAAACGCCAATAAGCATCTGCGGTAGTAGCAAACCCATTTGGAATCCTCACTCCTTTCTTTCCTAACTTTTGATACATTTCTCCCAAAGAAGCATTTTTGCCTCCAACTCTAAGGACATCTTTAATAGATAAATCTTTAAACCAGATTAAAAAATTCATAATTGTTTTTTTATTAATATTCAATTAAATACAATTTACTTATCCACAGGACAATTGACAAAACTCATTAAAACGCTATACTTAATAATGTCTTTCAGTTCTAGTCATAGAACTGTTAGGGTATTACATCCAAGAGCAACCTTCCGCGAGGAGGGTTGTTTTTCTTTATCGATTAGTCTTTGCTGCTAAATGTTGTAATTCTCTACCCCAAACATTTTCTTTAATTCTCAATACATCAAAATACCCATCTCCTCCTGTTCTTAATTCTTGTGAAATATTATTTTTTGATGAAAAAATATAAACTTTTTTGTTTTTTCTTCTAATATATGTTACTAAAGCTAGAAAGTCGGAATCACCTGAAAATAAAACCGCTATATTATACTTCTCAATGTTATGAATTGCATCAATTGTCATCTCCACATCCATATTTCCCTTCTCTTCAACAGATTGACCATCCTCACTAGTTATTAAAATGCGTTTCAACTTTTTCTTTCGAACAATAAAACCTAATCCTTTATTCAAAAAAGTATAAAATTTATGTTTACCATCCAAATTATAATCTCTTGTTCCTTCGGCTGGATAAGCGGTATAATAAAAAATCTTTATAGAAGAACCATTAAATTTTTGCTTAATAAAAATTTTCAATTTCTCATAATCGAAAAATCTTCCTTTAGATTTTTGAGCCTGCCAAAGATTTGAAGCATCAATAAAAACGTAAATTATATTATTATTTTTCATTTTTTTATTTATTTCCTTCTATTTTAAGAATAACATATTATTAAATCTTAATTTTCGTTGCTAATCTTCCTAAAAAAGGAATTGTCCATTCTTTGCCTCTAGCTGCCTTAATCAAGCCTAAAACAGAAAATAAAATGCATAAAATCCAACCAATAAATCCAATAATCCAACCAATAAAAGGAATTACTAAAACTAAAGTACAAATAATTTCCGCTACAAACAAAGCCACTCCTTGGCGAACATGAAAATGAACTGGCTTACTTTTCTCTCTTAGGATCATAGTCAATAAAGATAAGACCCCCAGATAAGAAATGATGGCTAATAATTTTTGTGATAAAGAAATTTTTTCTTCTTTCTTTATTAAAGAACTAATTTTTTCTACAATTTTTTCTGTTTCCATATTTTTTTGTTATTATTTAAATAGATACTATTACTATAGGTTTTTTGCCATTTCTACTTAAAATTAAATCACTTAAGCTAGTTCCCATTTTGTGCTCTGAGCCGGGCTTAAGGCCATGCCTCTGAATTAATTTCTTGGCTTTAGCGATTAAATCTGAAATTAACTCATCTCCCAATTCAACTCCTTGGCAAGTAACCTTTATATTAATTCCAGGGTTAATCTTCTTGCCAAATCTCACAGCTGAAACTGAAACAAAACAAATCCCTGATTCAGCTAATTTCTTACGGTCTTTCAAAACTTTTTCGTTCAAAGGTTCAATTTTGTTCCCCTCTACTACGACAACGGAATGGGATACTCTTTGGTCAGGAAGTTTATGGGCCTTCTCTTGTTCGTTAATTTCTAAAATTTCCCCATTTTTCAACATAAAAGAATTTTCTTTTTTGATGCCAAAGCTTTCAGCTAATTTAATATGATCAGCTTGCATATAGTGCGCTCCTTCAATGGGCATAAAAAATTTAGGTCTAATTAAAGAAATCATTTTTAATAATCCATCTTGCTTAGCATGACCGGAGCTATGAATACCCGAACCTAAAACACGGCGAAAAATTACTTCTGCTCCTTGGTCAACTAAACCATTCATAACCCCAACTACCGCTAATTCATTGCCCGGCACAGTAGAAGAAGAAAAAATAACTGTATCCCCTTGTTTAATCCTAACTAAACGATGTATATTTTGAGCGATTCTATCCATAGAAGATCCCTCTACTCCTTGCGACCCCCCAGCAATAACAAGAACTTTCTGTGGTGACATTTTATTTGTCTCCGTAATGTCCACTATCATTTTGTGAGGAATCTTTAAATAACCCAAGCTTTGAGCAATGGCCACTGTCTTTTTGACAGACATACCAACAAGAGCCACCTTTCTATTGCATTTTTCGCAAGCATTGATGGCCTGCTGAATTCGGCTAATTAAACTAGCAAAAGTAGTAAATATAATTCTTCCTTTGATACTCTTAATTAAGGAGTAAGTTATTTGCCCTACTTCTTGCTCAGAAACAACTTTGCCCGGCAAAGCAGCATTAGTGCTATCTGACAAAAGAGCCAAAACTTTATCATCTCCCACTTTTCTTAATAAATTTTCATTAATTGGCTTTTGGTCTAATGGTGATTTATCAAACTTAAAATCTCCAGTATGAACAATTGTTCCTAAGGGAGTTTTAATAATTAAGCCAACACTATCAGGAATATTATGTACCACACTAAATGGTGTAATAGAAAAATCACCCAAACTAAAAACTTTCTCTGATTTAATAATATTAAATCTAGCATCTTGAATGCCAAATTCTAACAATCTGTCTTCTGTTAAGCCAATGGTTAAGGGAGTAGCAAAAATTGGAGGGTTTCCTAATTTTCTTAAAAAATAAGAAACAGCGCCAATATGGTCTAAATGGCCATGGGTAATAACTAATCCCTTAATTCTGTTTTTATTTTCTTCTAAATAAGTAATGTCTGGCAGAACATAGTCAACCCCCAATAAATCTGGGCCAGGAAAGTCCAAGCCCATATCTATGACTATAATGTCTCCTTGTTTTTGATTTGATTCTAAAAGTTCAAGAGCCATGCAGTTTTTGCCTACTTCTTCAACTCCGCCTAACGGAATAATACGTAATTTCATAACTTTTTATTTTTATATTTCTTATAATTAAATTACTTTAATTTTTTATACAATAAAATTTAATTTCAAGCTTTG
>CAZDOL010000012.1:0-2332 GCA_964507075.1 uncultured Gammaproteobacteria bacterium | reverse complement strand
ACAAAACTAAGTCCATTAAGACGATTAATTCCTGCGCCAGTTGCAGTATCAATAATTTGATTCAGTTTTTCAAAATCTTTAGTTTTAACTAAAATACTTACTGTAGCCGAATAACCAACTAAGTTCCTTTTTCCACTTTCTCTTTCGTATTCATAGCGTGGATTTATACCATATTGGGTTGTTTTGATGTCCTTTTCCTCAACTCCTAATTTCTTCAGGTCATCAATTAACTGATTATTAACCTCGTTAATATCTTCTTGAGCTTTGGCTACTGTTTTAGCTTCTTTCTCAACCCCTAAACTAATCTCTGCTGTATCTGGACTAGCATAAACATCTCCAACAGCACTAACCCTAAAAGCGCTTTCTCCCGGAGTTGTCATTGTGTGAAATGACCAAGTTAGCTTGCTGCTATACTTTAAAATCCCCAAAATAGCTAAAAAGATAATAAGAATTGCTATTAAAAATCTTCCACTTTTTTTCATAAATTTGTGAGTTAATTTTTTAATATTATTTTAAATAATAACACATAATTTAGCTGTGGTCAATAAAAAATGGTGGACCCCAGGGGTCAATCAATCCACTATAATAAAATGTTAACCCCTAGAGGTTAACATTGTGTTTCTTTGGTTAAAATATAGTTTAGATGATAAAATTGTTTCTAATAAAAACGAAAAAATCTAAAAGCGCTGATTTGGTAAGAGCGCAGAAAATCTTATTATCATTCAACATCTTTTTGACTTCTTCTACGGAGTAAAAATCACAACTAAGTATTTTTTCTTTTGAGTCGGGAATAAACTTACCAAGACAATTAGGGTCAATTAAAGCGGCAAAGGTTGAAATGCCATAATTTTTATAAAAAGCAGTATTAGCATTAGCGTGACCTATTAATTCTAACCTTTGAACAACATATTGGGTTTCTTCTCCTAATTCTCTAACAGCCGCTTTAGAGTCTTCTTCCTCGCCAATACCAAAACCACGAGGAATCTCTATGCTTCTTAAATTTCCTTGCTCCCCTGTCTTGGGGTCCGCCACAACTGCCCGAATACAGGTATTCATTCCAATCAAAATATCTTCTTGGTTATCATCTTTAAAATAATAAGGAACAATAATTGCTCCTCCTCTTTCAACAACCTGATACTGATCAAAAATAGGGGTTCCATCATCCTCACAAATAACAATCCTTTCTGCTGAACCAAAATGAGGATTATGTAAACCACCTCCCTTGAGTTCCTTCCAGCTGGGAATAAACTCAGTATTTTCCTTCATTACCTCTAATAAATTTTTAACTTTCATCTTTATTTTTTATTATTTATAACCTTCATTCTCCCCAGACCAAACAGAGAAAACTGACTAATATTATTTTAACATGTTTTTGTCATAAACACAAATTAAAAATAAGGAATAAATAAGAAAAGGCCACTACAGGTAGCGACCTTTCTGTTTATAAAAGAGAACTATACTATGCGTAAATACGCTCAATTTCGTCATCAATCCATGCTTTAATAACATTCTTTGCTGCCTCTACAAAAAGCCGAACCTGCGGCATAACTTCCTTTTCCAGTTCTTCCTCCATTTCCTGGCGGATTTCTTCTCTTTCTTCTCTTTCTTCTCTATCTTCTCTATCTTCATCATCTTCATCATCTTCTCCGATATCAATCATTGCATTCAATATTGGGAAGAGAATACTTTCCTTCAGCTTCTCGGCAGAAAACTTATCTAGAATATCCTTGTTATTCTTAGCAAGGAATTGCTCTTTGGGACATAACCGTCTCGTGATTTCATCACTATAAGATTGTGTTAAAACAATTTCTGTCGCTGGGACTCCCCTCTCGGCAGAGAGATCTAATACGGCATCTATCCATCGCCAATACTCAACATATGGATTCATGTCATTCGTCCCGGGAACCATTCTCTGTATCATCTCGAGCATACTTTTGAATAAATTCTCTGTCAACCTTTCGATTAACCTACGTTCATCTGCATCCAATTCGTATCCTTGTTCTGTCTCTACCATGTTTATAACCGCAGAAGTTAATAACAGTAAGTCGCTAGAAGAACATAAAGGTGTGTCCTGCTGATTTTCTGATAGACGATTGGCAATTAACTCAAGAACCTGATCGGTAAATCCATTTCTGATTGCAACTCGCTCGGGGCTTTCTTCTAATTGCATTTCTTGACGAACGGCTTCTCCAATCTTCTTGTTTAATGTCTTTTGTATGGACATTTGTACATCATTTTTCGCCATTAATAATGACTTGATCTCTTTTGCTGATAAATTTCTCTTTTTCACTGTGTGTCCTCCTTTAAAGAACGTTTTTGTTATTAAAAGTAT
>CAZDOL010000011.1:5341-14136 GCA_964507075.1 uncultured Gammaproteobacteria bacterium | reverse complement strand
AATAGCTTTTTCAGTTCCATAATATACATCATCATTACCACCCTGTCCCAACAAATTATCATTCGCAGTCAGTTGAGTAATTGAACCAGGAATCCCATGACTTGGTCTTAAATTACAAATTCCTGCACGAGGAGAGCCGTAATCATTAAAAATATCAGAACTTGAAACAACAAAAGCACTACCGTAGGGCGCTGAAGTAACCTGAATATATCCAAAGGGATTTCCCGTCTCTGGAACTTCCGCAATAATTTGCTCATTCTGCCAAGCAGAGCTGGTGCACTTATCAAAAGGAATAATTGACAATTCTTCATTAAACCTTACTCTGCTATAACTTGCGTTATAATTATTAAACCAACAACCATGAATACTAACCCAATCATTATAATAACCAGATTCTGGGTTAAAATCGTTAATTACGGGCGTACAAATACCATAATCATCATTACATTCACTCCCTAAACAACGATCAGAGCCATCTCCATCTGGATCATAACAATCTTCGTTAGTTCTGCAACAATTTACATTTAATAATTCTTTGGTCCATTTAAAAGAATCTGCTTCTTCAACTCTAATCCATGTTGAGCCAGCTCCAGCTGCGCTTGCAATATTTTGATAAGTATTCCCAGTGCCTATGGTCGCAGCAGCAGGATTAGAAGAAGACCAATCATATGAATAAGAACCAGGGGTTAAGGCATTACAATTACTAGCATAGGGTTCAGCCTCAAAAGCTTTAGCGCCAGAACAACCAGTAATAGTTTCATTTTGGGGAGTCAAATTTATACTTGCCACAGGACAAACATCTGTATCTCTTGTTTTAAAATGCCACACATAATTTTCCTCCATCCCAACATCTTCATCTGACTTAACATTAGCTAATACATTAATTGTATACCATGTTCCAACTGTAAATGCCGAGGACAAAGAAAGCCGAACTATTCTACTAGAATTCAGGTCATCAAACTGGGCATTAGAGGGATTATAATAAATTTGACTACAATATGCTTCGTTATAAATATCATCTGTGCCACAATTTTGAATAGTATAATTATTTATATTTAAAACACCATCCGGACCAAAATCTATCATATCTTTAGTAAACTCAAGAATCAAATCAATAGCAACGCAAGCATCCTCAGTATTTTTATACGGGCTGGGCGAAGAGTAAACTGGAGGAGGATTACAACCAAATTCTTTTACCTCTGGTCGGTCAAATATAACATCAAAGGGAACGGGATTACTAACAAAACCACTACCATCAACAACTGTTACGTCTCTATCTCCGGCAGTAGTAAAACCAGGTACCATAACTTGTTCTATTAAATTTTCATTCCAGGCGCCGCTATAAGTTAAGTTAAAGAACCAATCCTCTATATTAATTACACCAGGAGTCAAACCAAATTTAATGCCTTCAACGTTAAACCTATCTCCTACATACCCATTATTGGGATCTAACCTCCAAATACAAGGACCTTGTGCTAAAGCATTGTCAATAACTGTAAATTGACTTTCAGAAAAATTCTCTACTTCTTCCTGATTATCATCATAAATAATTTTTATGCCCACACCTAAAAAGTCTGGAATATCCGATGTGTTTGGGTCAATCAGAGGGTCTCCAAAATTTTCTGGTATTATAGTAACAATAGAATTAGCGGTATGACCTTCTATGTCTGCCCTCAAGGATCCGTCAATAAATTGTTGTCCATTTGGGGGCGGAGGATCCTGGGTATCATCAAACCACAACTCGTTAATGGTGGCAGGTCTTTCTGTTGTCCCAGCAAAACAATGGCCCCTTATTGTTACGCAAGATTGTCGAGCTCCACTACTAGGTAAAACTTCATAAATGATCGGCTCACACGCGCAATCTTGCATATTTGTCACATCAAAACTCCAACTTTTATCCAGAGTATTGCCGTCAACATCTATTACTAAATCTGTTGTAACTTCAATGGTATAAGGAGTGTCAATATTTAAAGTATCATTTAACTCTAATTGAAAAATCTTAAACTGATTTGAAACATTTATGTAATCGTCATCAACAACTTTTAAAGAACCACTACCAGTGGTTAATGTTGTCTCGTATGGACCAGGGCTAGCAATATCAGAGGGTTTGATCAATCCTTCAAATTCTGTGGTACCATCATCATTAACAACACTCATTTTAACTTCATACTCGTACATACTAGTGGCAAAACGAATACCAACTAAAGCATCTGGACATACATTACTACCTTTTGGCCACCAATCCTGCGCTCCAGGAATATTGTTATTAGTTTGAAATTCCCATGATTGACTATCTGCCATCTGGTTGTTGCACATATCATACACTCCATCAACCTGAATTTCATACCACGTAAAAGCATCTAACCATTGAGCATTTGTAATAAAAATCCTAAACCCTTGTGATATTGGTACAATGATAAAATTATCATTATTATATATATTGACTGGGTTGCATTCTGTATTTTGTGCCTCTATTTCACACAATTGAAAATTATTTACTATTGGATGCCAAGTATTTGAATCATTTGCATTATAATCTGCATGATTTGTGTCAACAATAGTTGCGTAATCTATATTTTCATTAAAAACTACATCAATCATTGGCGCTCGAGAGACATTTTTGTCAGGATATAATGGATCATCAATGTCCATTATAGGATAGGCATGATCTACAAAGGGCGGAGTTATATCCTCTTCGTTGTTTGTTGTAAAATCCCAATCTACGGTTCCGTTGTTACTGCAACCGCCTGCTGGACTAAATCCCATGGCGCAACCCACAAGATATTTGTTATTGTTATCGCTAATTGTCTTGGGTATTATTAATTTATAATCACTAAATTCTGTCCAAAAATTTTCGGGAGTAAATAATATTGACCCACCTGTTGTCTGAAAAGTCCCACTAATAATAATGTCGTCAGAATCAATAACTTTTAATGTAGAATTAGCAACAGCTACATTAACTGTATTTTCATTAATATTATGATTAAAAACAGCTCTAATGTTGCTACATAAATATATTTTATTATCAATATCAAAATTAGCTTCTCCTCGTGTTAAACGAAAATATTCCTGGCTTTGACCTGTCGCGCAGCTTGGATAGACCCAATCATCACATTCACAATCAGAATTCCATGCATACCCATCGCCACAACAGTTGCCCGGCGTACATCCTGTTCCTTCAGTGACTCCACCCAAAGAAGAAATAATAAAACTCACCATTGCGTAAGCACAAACAATAATCAGCAAACCAATAAGGCCTGCTGATAAAAGAGCTTTTGCTTTTTTAATTTTTTCAGAATTTCCGCCAGAGGTCATCCATTGTATTCCAGCTATAATAACGACAACCAAGGCTATTAACCCCAAAACGCTTAAAACTATTTTAAAAATTCTTCCCAAAATAGCAGGCAAACTTGATTCTCCTATGCCAGCGCTAGTGGCGCTTTCTGCCACTAAATCAGCACCCAAATCTTGAGCCTGAACTAAAGATGGTACGATTAAAACAAAAAGAAAAATTAAAGAAATAGAAGCAACTAAAAGAAACTTGTTCGTCTTGGGTCGTTGAAAATACATAACTTTTTATGTTAACAACTATTATGCTTATAAACCATAAATAGCTTATTTTATTTTCCTGGCTTTAATTTGCCTATCTTTTTTAAAAAATTTATCCTTTCGGTTTTTTTATTGCGTTCCAAAGCGCTTTTTCTTCTTAAATTTTTGCTTTTGGGCTTAACGCGAAATCTTGCTTTTTTAGATTGATTAATAATACCACTTCGCTTTACCTTTTCGGAAAAACGACGCAAAAAAACATTTAACGCCTCTTTTTGCTTTCTTCTAACCTCAATAGCCATAATAGAATCAATTTAATTATTTAATTTCATTCTCTCTATTATTATATCTAAATCTTCTTGATTGTAAACCTCTATTAAAATCTTAATTTTTTTTCCAGACTGACGAATCTTAACCTTTGTATCTAATGCTCTAGATAATATTTTTTCTTTTTCTTCTAAATCTGGATTAGTTTTGATTGCTTTTCTTACCCTCTTATTGTTTATCATTTTGGCAGTCTCTCTAACAGTTAACCCTAGGCCCAATATTCTTTTGAGTAATGTTTCCTGTTTGACTGGATCATTAATTGAAGAAAGTGTCTTAGCATGACCTTCGCTAATTTTTTCTTGCTCTATGGCGTTTTGAATAACTTCGGGCAATCTCAATAAACGCAAAGTATTAGCAACTGTTGCTCGAGCCATACCTAATCTTTTGGAAATATTTTCTTGAGTTAAATTAAATTCATCAATCAACCTTTGATAAGCGCGGGCCTTTTCTATGGCGTTCAAGTCTTTTCTTTGAATATTCTCTAATAAAGCAATCTCTAATTTCTTGTTAACATTAATTGCTCTAACTAAAGATGGCACTGTTTTTAGTCCTATAATTTTAGCTGAACGCCAACGCCTTTCTCCTGCTATAATTTCATATCTCCCCTGTTCTTTTTTGATTAAAATTAATGGTTGGATAATGCCATTTGTCCTAACAGAATTAATTAATTCTTCCATATCCGCCCGAGCAAAATTCTTGCGTGGTTGATTAGGACTGGGATCAATTTGTTCAACTGGGATTTCGTTAACACGCTCACCTGTTTGCGAAAGCCCATCTAAAGTAACTTTTTTAATTATTTTTACTGGTATTAATGATTCTAATCCTCGACCCAAAGGCATATAAACAATAATTAATTTCTAATAACTAATTCCTAATTATATATTTTACCACAATTCAAAACTTATATCAATGAAAAAACCATCGCTATCCCAAGAATAAACATTATTAAACCAGTTATTAAATGAAGCTTATTTATATTTTTTTCTTTCCATACTGAGACATCTCCTATTTTACTAAATCTCCAATACACCAAACCTATAATAACAAGCATGGGGGTTACAAAAACTAAATTATAAAAAATTAACAAAGGCAAAATTTTTAAGAATTCTAAGGCAGATAAAATTCCGCCTACAATAATATAGGGACCAATAGTGCAGGGCAAAAGAAATAAAGTCACAAAAAGTCCAACAACAAAAGCTCCTTTTGGAGAAGTAATTCCAGAAATAATTTTTTTAACTTTCGGTCGCATGAACATTGGCATTTCTGTTCCAATACTGCCTGGCTTATATTTAATAAAATCCTTAATATTTAATACTCCAAGAACAATCGCTATAAGCCCTAGTGCCCTATACAACCATAATCTAATCGCGCTCAATCCCTGTATTACTTGAAAAAATTTAACAATAAGCAATCCATAAATTAAATACATTATAAAAACTGCTGATACAAAAGCTAATCCAGCCAAAATAATATTTTTTCTTTTTCCTGGATTATATGCTAAAATTGCGGTTAACATTAAAATCAAAACAGCTAAAGCACATGGATTTATAGCATCAACAATTGCTAATGATAGAATCTTTGCAATAGTAAATTTTGGCTGAGATCCTTCTACCAATAATTCTTCACCCTTATCTTTGTTTTCTTCATCAGCTATAATCCAATTCTCTTTTCGTCCTCCATCATTCCATTGAAAAACCCAATCTCCTATTTTTATAGCTTTATCAAATTCAATATTTTGACTAGATAAAGCAACCTTTAGCGGAGTTATTTTTTCATATTCAATTCCCTCTAAATTCTTTTCTATATCATATGACTTTAATAATGCTTTAAATAATTGGTCACTTTTTGTTTTTGATAATAACAACTCATTAGATGTTTTGTCTTTAATTAAAATTTTTCCTTGTTGCCAAATTTTAGGAAACCTAGGCAAATCGTTTATGTTGGTTTCACAGAAACAAGACATTAACCCATTTAAACAAGCTAAGGGATTGGTTTGTTTTTCTTCAATAATTTTTCTAATATTTCTCAAAATAGGATTATCACCAGCAAGTTTATCGTCTTCTCCGAAAATCAACAAAGGAATCCCTAATCCAGAATTATATTTTTCATCATATTGATACAATAGAGGAGCATTCCCTCTATTCTGATAAACCTCATACTCCACTACTACTAAATTAGAATATTCAGACGGTAATTGGGTTAAAACAATTGGATCGGCATTAGCGCAATGAGTGCAACCTACTCCCGTAAAATATACCATACAAAAATCATGCTCAATTTGAGATTCTTGCGCTTGACTAAATTGAGGAATGAAAAACAAAGCGATTAAAAAAATAATAGTCAACGTTCCCTTTACTTTCATAGAATTTTTTAACTTAAAAAATAATTTATAATTATCAAATAATATTTTCACTAAAAATTAATTTACTTCCTTCCTTGATGCCGATTTTATCAGCTAATCCTCCTTTAATCTCTAAGACATATTGGGCTTTCTGGTTAGGCTTAATAGCCAAACATTTTAACCCAACACAAGGTTGACTATTATGACTAATAAAAACAACCTCTTGATTACTATTTAACCAAAGGATATCTAAAGGAAAAGAAACATTTTTCATCCAAAAACTATGCTGTTTTTCTGAACTAAAAACAAAAAGCATGCCTTGATTTTCTTCCAACTTTTCTCTAAACATCAGACCCTTTGTCCTTTGTGCCAAATTTTGAGCTATTTCAACCTCAAAACAATAATCATTAAAACACACTTGACCTTGCTTTTTCTTTTGAAAAACTCCAAACAACAACACTAATAACAAAACTAAAAACAATACTAAGGTCAAAATTAAAACTTTCTGCATACATTTCACTTTCCTTATTTAGGTTTAGGAACTTCTTGCAGGTCCAACCTGCAAGAAATAAAACTACAAAAATAATATTACTATTTATTAAGAGATAGGAATTCTTTAGTTAAACGGCGAAAAGCGCGAGCCCCCTTAGAGTGAGGAGCATATTCTAATATAGTTTGGCCATAACTTGGGGCTTCAGCTAAACGAACATTGCGAGGAATAACTGTTCTAAAAATAGGATGAGGGAAATGACGATATAATTCTTGCCAAACCTCCAGAGAGAGTTTGCTTCTAGCGTCATACATAGTAACAACAGCTCCTAATATATTTAAATTTGGTTGCAAATTGGTTTTTACTAAATCAATAGTTTTGCAAAGTTGTCCCAATCCTTCTAGGGCAAAATATTCTGCTTGAACAGGAATTAAAACTTTATCAGCAGCAACTAAACTATTGATAGTGATTAAACTTAAAGAAGGAGCAGTGTCAATGAGAATAAAATCTATATCTGGATTATCGTTTTGAATAAAAGAATTAAGAATGCGAGATAAAATTGATTCTCTGTTTTCTACATCAACAATTTCAACATCAGCTCCAGCCAAATTTTCGCTGGAAGGAGATAACCAGAGATTACCACGTGTTGCAACCATACTATCTGTTAACGAAATTTTTTGACTTAAAACCTCATAAATCCCATTCTGATTATTGGTAACACCTAAACCAGAAGTAGCATTAGCCTGTGGGTCTAAGTCAATAAGTAAAACCTTCTTGCCTAAACGGGATAAATAAGCTGCTAAATTAATAGCCACGCTGGTTTTGCCAGTCCCGCCTTTACGATTGCAAATTGTAATAACCACTGGTTTTTTCATAACCATATTGTCCATTAAATACATTCTAATTTTAACAAATTAACATAAATCTGCAAGTAAATAAAAAAATTGAGGAACTCGGTTCCTCAACTTTTTACTAATTTTATTTAGATACCTAAAACTTCTAATAAAGCTGGACCTAAAATCAACAGGCCACCCAAAAGGGCCCCGAGAGAAACCACTAAAACAGCTGCCGCTGAAAGGTCTTTAATGCGTTTAATCTTGGGATGGAATCCTAAATGAGAAAAATCTAAGATTCTTTCAATCTGAGAATTAATTAATTCCATTCCCAAAACAGAGGTTATGAACAAAAATAAAATCACCTTCTCTATGTTACTTAAACGCAAAACAAACATTAAAACTATAACTATCAAGCTCACTATAATTTGAACTTTAAATGTTTGTTCTTCTTTGACGGCAATACACAATCCATTAAAAGCGGATTTAAAACTTTTTTTTAATTCTTTTAAATTGATCATATATTGATATTTAATTACTCAAAAATTTTGGTCTTGTCCGTATTGAAACTTATCGTCTAAAATGTCTTTTTTCTGCCAATCTTTAATCCAATCTTCAACTAAAAAAACTTTTATGCCCTTATCTTTGGTAGAACAAATAACTCTTTCTAAGCCCGAGTTCATAATCATTTTTTTGCAAATAAAACAAGGAAAAGTATCTATTTTCTCTCCATCATTTGTTTCTCCAGAAATATACATATCGCCACCCAAAATAGATGAACCAGCGCGAGCAGCATTAATAATCGCGTTTTGTTCAGCATGAACTGAGCGACAAACTTCATAACGTTCACCATGTGAAATTTTAAGAGTATCACGCAAACATTCACCCCTCTCAAAACAATCCTTTGTTTGGCGCGGAGCTCCAATATAACCAGTGGCTACAATTTGATCTTCTCTGACAATTATCGCTCCCAAATTATTACGAAAACAAGTAGAGCGAGAGCCAATATTCTTGGCTATGCCTAAATAATATTCTGCTTTAGTAGGTCTTTCCATAATTAAAATACATTAATGTTTATGAAATAGAATTTAATTTCAAGGTTCTGCGAACACAGTGAGCAGGTTCTTATAATTAAATTACCTTATTATTTATGCAATAAAAATTTAATTTCAAGGTTCTGCGAACACAGTGAGCAGGTTCTTATAATATTAATTTTTATTTCTATCTTTTGTTATCTTAAGAATAGCATAAAGCATAG
>CAZDOL010000011.1:0-5241 GCA_964507075.1 uncultured Gammaproteobacteria bacterium | reverse complement strand
TGAAAAACTAATACTGGCATTAGTAATAGATAAGTCTGCCTGGGCATTTACTATATTTCTTGTAAATAGTGCCGAAGATATAATAAAAACCAGAAACAAGACAAAAAACAATTTAGCTTTCATAGTACAGATGTTTAATACCCTTTATGTACGTTAATTATATTAAATTTTTCTCTTTTTGGCAAATCAAAAAGTTCAGTGGCTCGGCCACTGAACTTTTTCTAAACTAATCGGTGATGATTTTTATAGCTTTAGCATTTACCAAAGCATCTGCTACCTTTTTATAAGCAGATGTCAAAATCCGCTGAAAAGTGCTTTGAGAAGTATTCATTTTTTTAGCACATTTAATTTGGTCCAAATTTTTTATATTCTTAAGTCGCAGGGCCTCTATTTCTTCTGACGTCAATTCAATCATTTCCAACAACCTCAGAGGAACTCCTTGGGGCTTGAAATATGTAATATTTGGGTTAAATCGTACTCGACGACATAATCTTGGTCTTGGCATGTTTATTTCCTTTTTAAATTTATATTACAATTAGGGCATTTTAGTTCAAAACACGGAGTTCCACGTTCATGTTTAATCTTATATCCACATTGAGAACACTGACAATATCCCTCTGGCCCTTTACCTTCGGCCTGAGAAATTGAATTTTTGAATTTCCCCTTCCTCTGCCAACCAAATTTTTCGCCTAATTTCAAACCAAAGAGTGTTTTTGTAGGCCTGAAATAATTATTTGATATATCGCGTCCTTCTATTTGAATAGCAACATATTCAAGTAATTCAATTTTATCAATCAAGCCACTCCTTAAATTATTAGATATTTTCGTAGCTTCTTCCACGCTTGTCTCATTAGGTAATTTAATCTTTAGGTTTGCGGTTATTGCGGAACCTTTCTTTTGTGTTATTAAATCCGAGATTTCTATCCTTTGTTCAATTACAATGCTTTTGATTTTGTCTTCAATTTCTTCGCCAGCTGAGACATCTAACAACGAATTTGTAGCCTCTTTTCCTAAAGAAAAAGACTCCTTCATTATATATAATCCAATTAATAATGCTAGAAATGAATCAACATAAATCCAATATCTAGACAAAATTAAACCAATAAAAACTGCAACCGAAGCCCAAACATCTACTTTGTCATGAACCCCATCAGAAAGAAGACTTATGGAATTTTCTTTTTTGCCATAATGTATTTTTAGACGAGACATAACTTCATTTGCTATGGCCGAAACAGCCATAATTCCCAATGCTAAATAACTTAATTTTACCACAGAAGGCGATAAAAAACCTTTATATGCTTCATAAAGAATCTTGGCTCCAGTTAAAAATAAAATGATTGTTATAAGGAGTCCCGCAAGAACCTCAAACTTGTAATGACCATATGGATGGTTTTTATCAACTGGTTTTTTAGCTATTTTTATACCAACCAAACTTATAACAGATGATAAAACATCAACTGATGAATGAATCCCTTCTGCAAAAATTGATACTGATTTTACCAAAAGACCAATCAAAATCTTTCCTATTGCTAAAAATAAATTATTAAATATTGATATTGTAGCTATTTTTTCTTTCATATATTTCGAATCTTAAGAAGTAATTTATTAAAAATAGTTTTGATTTCCTCTTTAGCTGTTAAATCGGTTTCCATTATTGGTTTAAAGTCAGCAATAGCTTTAAAGATATTTTGGTCATAAGAAATGTCACCTAATTTCCTCCCTTTAGCCCATTTATCAATTCTGCTGCTTAATGTCTTGTTGATATCTTTTTTATTGATTATTAATCCCCATGGTAATTTAAAATAATTAACTACTTTTAAAACTCTTTTTAAATCGGAAAATGCTGAAGGCGTTGGCTCGGTTACTAAGGCCACAAAATCAACTCCTTGTAACGAAGCGATAACAGGGCAACCAGTACCAGGAGAAGAGTCTATAAGCATAATTTCATAATCATATTCTTCGGCTATTTCCTTTATTTTTGAAATTATTTTACCAGAACCTATCTCCCCCGGCATAAGCTCACCAGATATTAAAAAAAAGCCATATTTTGTATTTTTTATTTTTATTTTACCACTATTGACTGGCTTAAAATTAATAGCTTTTTGGGGACAAATAATTTCACAAGCCCCACACCCCTCGCAAGTAAAGGGCTCTAATTGTGGTCTCCCTGATACCATTTTTATAGCGCTAAATTGACAAATCTGAGCACACTTACCACAACCATTACATTTATTATAATCAAAAATCGGTTTGGACGAAACGCTAATTTTTTCTATTTTGTTCCATTTACCAATTTCTCCTAACCAAATAGCTAAATTCGGAGCATCAACATCAGCATCTATGGCTACAACTTTATACTTTTGGCTAAACAAAGTAGATAACGACGAAGTGAGCATACTCTTGCCGACTCCGCCCTTCCCTGAAGCAATCGCTATTTTAAATTTTTTTTTCATAAAAATTTTTCTCTATTTTAATCTTAAAATCACATTTTAAATTCAAGAGTTGTCCCATAGAATATGCTTGTGCTAAATTTTTGGAATAAGGAATCTCATTGATTATTTTAGTTTTATATTTATTGACAACTTTCTCAACGAGCTTTTTGCTGCCTAAATTTGCTTGATTCAAAATTACTTTAATGCGTATTTTCAATTTTTGAGATAAACTTAATATTGATTCTAAATCATAAGCGCCCATTGGCGTTGGTTCTGTCACGGCATAAGCTAAATCTACACCAATCAATGCCTGAATTACGGGACAATGAATTCCAGCAGCTGTATCAAATAAAACCATATCAATATTTTTCTTTTTAGCAAATTGCAAAGCAAACTTTTTTACTTGTGCTACGGCCGGACCTGTTTCTTCTAATCCTGGATTAGTTTGTCCTGTAATCAACCATAAATTCCTTTTGACTTTATTAACAAAAATTTTCCCTGTTTTTACTTTTTGGGGCCTTATGGCGTTGTATGGGCAAGTTAGCCAACAAACACCACAACCAGCGCAAAGCTCTGGTAAAAATATTGGATATTTGCCGGGTGCTTGAAATATAGCATTACTTTTACACGATTCGACACATAAACCGCATTTCCGACATTTTCTTTTGTCTAATTTAGGAAATTTAGTATAAACAAACTTTGCTATTTTTTCAAGCTTTTGATTTACTAACAAATAATCATTCGGGCATTCTACATCAACATCAACTAAAACCACTTTATGGCCTTGTTTAATTAATTTATTAGCTAATAAAACAGAAAAGGTAGATTTGCCTGTTCCGCCCTTACCGCCGGTAATAGCAATTTTTTGAATTTTTTCTGTTGCCATTAAATTCTATCTATAATGAGATGAGGGTGACCTAACTAATTCCTGAAGTTCACCTTGTTTTAAAGATTCTAATGCTTCCTTCACAGACATAGAGCCGGAGACGGTATAACACTTAATGCCAGCTTGGGATAGAACAAGATAAGCATTTGGTCCGAAATTCCCGGAAATAACAATATCTACCTTTTTGTCAGCTACAATTTGAGCAGCTGTGACACCAGCCCCATGTTGAGATTGAGTTCCTGTGTTTTCAATAACTTCAAACTTTTCTCTCTCTTCAGAATCCATAATTAAAAAATAGGCGCATCTTCCAAATTTTGGGTCAATAGCAGAAGAAAGATTTTTTCCAATTGATGAAATACAAATTTTCATTTTGTTTATAATTTAAAACTTATATATTTGTTAAAAAATCCTAAATTTCTGTTTCTAATTCTGTTTTAAGCATTTCTTTAGAGCGCAAACCAATAAATTCTTTAATCACCTTTCCGTCTTTAAAAAATTTCATATTAGGAATGCTGCGAATATCATATTGCACGGCCATTTGCTGATGGCTAGGAATCTCAGTATTAAGTTTAGCAATTTTAATTTTACCATCTAATTCTTTTGCTAACTCATCTAATATTGGGGACATCATTAAACAAGGCTGGCACCACGGAGCCCAGAAATCTACTAAAATTGGGATGTCAGATTGCAAAACCTCTTTATCAAAATTTTGGTCTGTTAATTCAATAATTTTAGACATAAACTTAATTTTATTTTTTTATTAATTCTACACCAAACATTGCCTCATATCAACAAACAAGATAAGACAATGTTTACTTTTTTATTATTTATTTTTTAATTCATCTAAGCGTTCTTTGATTGCTTTCATTTCGTTTTCTAGCATCTCTTTCTCTCCTTGTAATGATTCTTTTTCTTCTGACTTGGTCCAGAATCGGCGAGAGCCGAATCCACCACCAAATCCTCTATTGAATCCACGACCAGCTCCGCAAGGGCCTCTCCCCCATCCTGTTCCAGGACCCATACCGGCAGGACCATTTCCATCATATCTTGGCATATATTTATTGTTTAAAAAATTAATTAAAAAATGTGTCGACTATGTTTTGATTATATACCCATAACTATTAATAGTCAACAAAAGTTATCCACAACGAGTGAAGCCCGCCATAATATGACGGGCTTGTTGTCTTGTTGTAAAATTGTTGATTATGGAAGAAAGAATTTGAGTTTAACCCAGGCTTTCGTTTCTTCATCAGTTATATTATAACCGGCGAAAGAAGCAACAGTGAAAATATCATTTATCTTATACTGATGAAGTAATCCCAAACTGTAACTCTCGCCTCCACCCATGGACGTAAGAAAGTTCAACCCCAGTTTGTGGTCCGGAGATAACTGATACAATATTCTGTTGTCAGTACTCCATGAATCAAAATACTTAGCAGCAAAAACAATGTCATTCCAGTTCTGAATCAGACACTTGCCAATGGCAATATCAATTCTAGGCGCTAAATCAAATTCATCGCTGATGCCATTATCTTCTAAAGTGAGCAACAAGGGTGAATTAAAACTAACGGAACCAATATCAAACATTGGTCCAACACCAACCATGAACAAATCACCATCTGCGCTGACCACCACCTCGGTCAGCCAGTTCTTTTCCATATGGTCCCATCCAAAAATGAGGGACCCTTCATGTGATAGTTTTGCGAGGAAAAAATTCCCAGCAAACAGGTTAGCTGTAAAAAAAACTGCAATAATCATTGAAAAAACAATTGTCTTTTTCATGATTTCTCCTTTTCTTTTTTTGTTCGTTTTTCTTTTGAAAGAACGAATCTTATTTAAAAGAATAGCATAATTCCCCCTTTTTGTCAAGACAAAAAGTTTGGTGGCTCGGCCACCAAACTTTTTTTAGAATTCTTTAAAATT
>CAZDOL010000010.1:12094-24195 GCA_964507075.1 uncultured Gammaproteobacteria bacterium | reverse complement strand
GGTTCTTTTAGCAAAAGATTTAAATCCAATTAGTTCTAAACGTTCAAGATACATACTATTGAATAATTTCTAATTTTTGGTTTTTATTTTTTTTAATGCTTTTTTGGCCGCATCCGTCTCTGCGTTTTGTTTACTATTGCCTTCTCCAGTACTGATTAATTTTTTTTCCAAAAAGACTCCACTAATAAATTTTTTGAAATGATCAGGACCTTTTTCTTCTATTATTTTATAATGTGGGGTGATTTTAAACTTTTTTTGAGTAATTTCTTGTAAATGACTTTTTGGATCTAAATATAATTCTAGTTTTAAAATCATATCTAACTGGGGCCATAGATTTTGTTTGATGAATTTCTCTGCTTTTTCCATCCCTTGATCTAAGTAGATAGCTCCGATTATAGCCTCAAAAGCATCTGCTAGAATGGCATCTTTTTGGCGATTTATAGATCTAGTTTCGCCCTTGCTTAAATAGAGATACTTATTAATTTTTAATTTAGCTGAGATTCTAGCCAGGGATTTAGCATTAACTAAGCTGGCTCGCAGGCAAGTCAATTCTCCCTCAGGTTTGCTTGGAAATTTTTTGAATAATAGTTTAGTTATAATTAGTTCTAAAACAGCATCTCCTAAAAATTCTAATCTTTCATTGTTTTTAAGATTTGATTTGGGATGTTCATTTATATAGGAACGATGTATCAGAGCTTGCTTAAGCAAATTTTTGTCATTAAAATTTGTTTTTGTTTTTTTTTCAAATTCAAGTAAATTATTCATACCAAATTTGTCTAAATTTACGAGTTACGAAGTAACGAAGAAAATTTCGTTATAAATTTGAGTACCCTGTTAAATAATTTGCGAAGCAAATTAAAATCGTAGATTTTATTTAACAGGGTGAAGTTTCGCTACCAAAATTATTTCGGCTTTGCCTCAGAATTTTGGGCAAAGTCCTTCATTTTTTCATAAATAGCCCCCAACACACCATTAATAAATTTACTGGATGTTTCACTGCCAAATAATTTAGCTATTTCTATGGCCTCGTTAATGATAACCTTCGGAGGAGTTTGGGCAGAGATTAGTAGTTCAAATACCCCTATTCTTAAAATGTTCCTGTCCACGAGAGTTATTTTTTCAATAGGCCACTGAGGAGCGTATTGTATAATAAAAGAATCAATTTTTTTAATATTTTTTAAAATATTTTGAACCAATTGTTTAAAAAAAAGTTTTTCTTGAAAATCAGAACCTATTTGATTTCGCTTTGACGACCTGTTTGATGTCGCTTTTGGCTCAGTCAAAGACAGACGAGCCACGCCCGACATCGCTTTTGGCTCAGTCAAAGGCGGGCGGGAAGTCAAGGGATGCAGTGAGGAGAATTCTTTAAGGTTGCGTTGAATGATTTCTTGTATATCAACATCCTTAAAAATCATAGATTTGTTGAAATCCCATTCACTCAAAACCTGCAAAGTCATAGTGCGAGCTAAGCGTCTTTGAGACATATTAGTTGGTTAATTGGTTAATTAGGGATTGGGGATTGGGTATCCCGATTACCCGATTACCTAAATACCTATTTTTTCTTTTTTTCTTTTTTATCTTTTTCTTTTTTCTCAATCTTTTTTTCTTTTTTATCTTTCTGATTTTTTGTCTCTTTGTTCATCTTTTTATCCTTTTTTTTAGTTTTTAGTTTTATTATTTCTTTGCCCATATATGTTCCGCAAAAAGGACATGCCTGATGAGACTGTTTTGGTTTTTTGCATTTAGGGCAAATAGATAAATATATTTTTTTGAGGCGATATTGATATTGTCTCCGTTTTTGACGAGATTTTGATCTTTTTTGTGTTGGTAAAGCCATAAATTAGTTAATTAGGTAATTAGTTATCTGAGAATATTTTAATTATTTGTTTACTTAAGTGTTTAATTATCCATTATAACAATTCTTAATTACTTTAGCAATAGTATGTTTGGGTTGTAAATATTAGATATTTGTAATATTATTAATATACTAGATTGTTCACAGTTTGTTAACATTTTATTAACTTACCGTAATTATTTTTTTGTAGTATAGTTGTGGTATAGTATTATAAAGAAAAGGGGATAAATATTAATTTATTATATGGAAAGAAAACAGATTTGGAATATAGTCTTATCAGAGTTAGAACTTTTGATTTCTAAAGCCAATTTTAAAACATGGCTTCAGGGTACTTATATTTTAGAAATAAAAAATGATAATAAATTAATAGTAATCGCAGTTCCAAATAGTTTTGCTAAGAGCTGGTTAGAAAAGAAGTATCACAAACATATTTTAGAAGCTTTACGAGGGGCAACAGAGGACAAGGTGGAGGATGTAGTTTATAAGGTTGAGTCAAGCGGAGTCAAAGAAGAGCCAAGAGTGAATATAGCTAAAATATCTCCTTCTGAAGAAGAGACCCAAGTTAATGTTGAAAATAATCATGGATTAAATCCAAGATATACTTTCAAAAATTTTGTGGTTGGGGAAGGATCAGAGTTAGCCCATGCAGCTTGTCAAGCGGTGTGCAAGAATTTGGGCAAAAAATATAATCCTTTGTTTATCTATGGCGGAGTGGGTTTAGGTAAAACTCATTTATTGCAAGCAGTTGGACAGGAGGCTCTAAAGAAAAATCCAAAGACTAAGTTGTTTTATACTAATGCCGAAGAGTTTACTAATGAATTTATAAAAGCGATTGGTAATGGGACAATGGAAAAATTTAAAAATTTTTATCGCCACTTGAAAATTCTTTTGATTGATGATATTCAGTTTATGGCAGGCAAGGAGAGAACTCAAGAAGAATTTTTTCATACTTTTAATGCCTTATATCAAGAGGAAAGGCAAATAGTTATTGCTTCTGATAGACCCCCAAAAGAAATTCCAGCTTTACAAGACCGATTAACCTCTCGTTTAACATGGGGTTTAATTGCCGATATTGCCCCGCCGGGACTAGAAACAAGAATAGCTATTTTAAAATCAAAATGCAAAGAAAGGAAGTGTGTTTTGGAAGATAAAGTTTTAGAATATTTAGCCACCCATGTTCAGAATAATGTTCGCGAGCTAGAGGGAGCTTTAAACAAATTAATCGCCAATTATGAATTTCACCAAACTGAATTGACGCTAGACGTGGTCAAAAATATATTAAACACCTTGAAGAGTAGGCCCAAAACGGGCTTTATTCATCCAAAACAATTAATTGAAACAGTAGCGAATTTTTATGGATTAGATGTAGCTAAAATGATTAGTTCTTCTCGTAAAAAAGAATTTGTAGTGCCTCGCCAAATAGCTATGTATTTAATGAGAGAAGAAATAAACGCTTCTTTCCCTTTTATTGGTAAGGAATTAGGGAAACGAGATCATACTACTGCTATGCATGCTTATGATAAAATAAAATCAGCAGTTGACAAGGATGTTAAAATAAAAAGAGAAATAGATTTAATTAAAGAAAGGTTGTATAATTAATGATTTTGCCTAAAATTTGGAGCGTTTAGCGAATAAATTTTAGTAACAAAATCGTTACCCTGTTAAATAATTTGCAAAGCAAATTAAAATCGAAGATTTTATTTAACAGGGTTGCGCAAGAGTGAAGAAATTCAAACCCTATCAGTACAATTTCTTTGGACTTGAAGCAAAAAATAATAAATTTAAGCGAAGCGCTTATGTATGTAGTTAAGGCCTCGGGTCAAAAGGCTAAATTTAATTCTCTTAAAATTAGAAGAACATGTTTACGGGCAGGAGCTGACAGGAAATTAGCTTTGAAGATTGAGAGTTTAGTTTCGGCTCAAGTCAGAGATGGAATGTCTACCAGAAAAATATTGCGTTTAATTTTGAACTTGTTGGAAAAATTAAGTCCATTAACTTCGGCTCGTTATGCCCTAAAAGAGGCTATGCTCGGCTTAGGTCCTAGTGGATTTATTTTTGAAAAATTTATTGTCCTTCTTTTAAAGGTTTATGATTATCAAGCTCATTGTCCTCCTATTTTGATGGGGCGTTGCGTTAGTCACGAAGTGGATGCCGTAGCTACCATAACATCCAGCAAACAACAAGAAAAAGAAAAGTATTTAATAGAATGCAAGTATCACAATGCTCCTGGGATCAAAACTGACCTTAAGGACGCTCTTTGTCTTTGGGCCAGATTTGATGACCTTAAAGAAAAAGGGTTTAGTCGCCCTTGGTTAATATCAAACACAAAATTTTCTAAATCAGCCATTCAATACGCTAGCTGCAGAAATATTAAACTATTGGGCTGGCAATATCCCACAGACAAAAGCCTTAATCGTTTAATAGAGAACAAAAAATTTTACCCAGTTACCATTTTAAAACATTTAGATAAGATTTCAACCGAGAGATTATTCTCGCAAAATGTTATTCTGGCCAGTCAACTTCTGTCTCAAGGAATAGAAAAATTAAGCATTAGAACGGGGATTACTAAAGACAAGTTAGATAAATTAATAAAAGAAGCCAGGTTAATTCTTGAAAATTAATTAACATTTTTATTATGTTAAATATAGATGATTTATTAAATTACGGTGATTCTTCAGATCTAAATTTAGATGATAAGCAAGAACAACTGAAAGATAGATTATCAGGCATTAAAGATAAAGAAATTGAAGAAAGAATCAGTTCTAAAGCGCGCAGATTGGGTTTGTCTTATATCAATTTGGTTGATTTTCCAATTTCTCCCGAAGCACTGAGGTTAATTCCCAAGGAAGACGCCCTGAATTATCAAGCAATTTGTTTTTATAGAACTGAACGGATTGCTAAATTAGCTTCTCCCCAAGTAGAAAATGTTTCTTTGGGAGAATTTTGTGTTCATTTAGAGGCGGCTCATGGAATTAAAACCGAGCTTTATTTAATATCAGAACAAAGCTTGAATTTTGCTATCAAACGTTATGATTTATTACCTAAAATTAGAGAAGCCACTAAGGGCGTTAAAATTAGTTTAGAAAAATTTAAAGATTTTGAAAATAAAATCAAAGATTTTAAGGACCTAAACAGAGAAGTTCAAAAAACAGATATTTCTAATTTAATCACCCTAATAATGGCTAGTTCGGTTAAATCTAGAGCTTCAGATATTCATATTGAAGCCGAAGAAGATGGAATCAAGTTTAGGTTTAGAATTGATGGAATTTTAGTGGATGTGGCCGAGTTAGATAAAAAATTTTGGTCGCAAGTTATTTCTAGAATTAAATTATTATCAGGTTTAAAGATAAATGTTATTGGTCGTCCTCAAGATGGACGTTTTGTTATTGATCTAGAAAAAGAGAAAATAGACATTAGGGTTTCGTGTCTTCCTACTTCTTATGGGGAAAGTGTGGTAATGCGTTTACTTCGTTCTTCGGCTGCTGGTTTGGCCTTTGATGATTTGGGCTTAAGGGGTAGAGCTTATGATACTTTAAAGAAAGAAGTAGAGCGCCCCAATGGTATGATTGTTACTACTGGCCCTACTGGGTCTGGCAAAACAACAACTTTATACGCTATCCTTAATAAATTGAATGATGAAGAAACAAAAATTATTACATTAGAAGATCCTGTAGAATATAGATTAAAAGGGATAAATCAAAGCCAGGTTCAAAAATCTAAAGATTATACATTTGCTAAAGGCTTGCGTTCCATTTTACGACAAGATCCTGACGTAGTTATGGTGGGAGAGATAAGGGATTCTGAAACAGCGGATATTGCTGTTCAGGCAGCTTTGACAGGGCATATAGTTGTTTCTACTTTGCACACTAATGATGCTGCTGGAGCTTTGCCCAGATTTCTTTCTATGGGGGTAAAGCCTTTTCTTTTGGCTCCTGCCTTAAATGCTATTATTGGTCAGCGTTTAGTTAGGCGCATTTGTGAACAATGCAAAGAAGAGATTCAATTGGATGCAGAGAAGATAGCAAGGGTTAAGGCTCTTTTGGCCGATATTCCAGAATCTGCAGACACAAAAATTGATATAGATAATCTTAAATTTTATCAAGGGAAAGGATGTCCCAAATGTCAAGGGTTGGGTTATCATGGGCGAATTGGTATTTACGAAGTTTTTGTCATTGATCAGCCAGTAGAGAAAATGATTTTAGAAGAGAATTTATCTGAATACAAGGCCAGAGAGTTGGCAAAAAAACAAGGGATGATTACTATGGTTCAAGACGGATTATTAAAGGCCATAGATGGAATTACAAGTGTTGATGAAATTTTTCGAGTAGCTGAATAAGAACCATTCCTCGCTCTGCTCGTCAGAACCTTGTTATTCGCTTCGCTCATAATGACACAAAAACAAAACAGCTAATTTTAGTATTTTTAGCTGTTTTTTTATTATGAGCGAAGCCCCGCTTAGCGGGGAAAAGCGAATAACAAGGTTCCTGAGCGAAGCGAAGGGTTCTTATTTTTTACTTAATTTTAGATAATTGCTTGATGATTTTTTGATATTCTGGTTTGAATTTTAGGAGTTTATTTTTAAATATATTTGGCAAGATAATAATTTCTCGAGGCTCTATTTTTTCTTTTTTTCGCCAGTTTCTTATTTCTGTAACCAAGTTTTTAATTTTTTCAAATTCTTTTTCAATTTGAGAATTAATCATTTTTTTATCGGTTTGAGGCCATTCAGCTACAATTAGTAAATCAGAGAATTCTTTGTCCCCTATTTTATTTAATTGAATATTAATCGTTTCCGTAACAAAAGGAATAAAGGGGTGGAGCATTTTAAGGCATTTTTCTAAAATCATTCTGAGCAGACCAGAGGTTTGTTTTTTTGTTTTTAAATTGTCTTTCTGGAATTTTGCTATTTCTAAATACCAATCAGCAAAATCATGCCAAACAAATTCATAAAGCTCTTTAGCTGCTAAACTTAATTCATTGTTTTTGATTTTTTGGGTAACGGAATTAATAAGATTATTTATCTTAGAGAGTATCCATTGGTCAGCAACGGTTGGCTTTTTCATTTCTGTCCTTGGAATTTCTTGATTTATAAGTTTTACAAATCTAGAAATGTTCCAAAGCTTGTTAATGAAATTGCGGGCTGCTAGAATGGCACGAGAATCAAAACGAATTTCTTGCTGGTCTCTATTGGATTGAAGTATAATTCCTAAACGGGTCGCGTCTGCACCATATTGGTCCATAAACCCTAAGGGATTAACTCCAGTTCCTAGGGATTTGCTCATTCTTTTTCCTTCTAAAGTAAGAATGGTTCCGTGAATATAGACAGTTTGGAAGGGTATTTTCCCCATAAATTCAAATCCCGAGAATACCATTCTGGCTACCCAAAGATATAAGATGTCTCTGGCTGTGGAAAGTATGGAGGTAGGATAATATTCTTTCAGGTCTTTGGTTTTTTCAGGCCAACCCAATGTAGCAAAGGGCCAAAGGGCTGACGAAAACCAGGTATCCAAAACATCTGAGGATTGTTTCATTTGGCATTTTTTGCAATAGGGACAAGAAGGGGGTGGAGTAATAGAAACAATAAATTTGTCTTTTTGGTTTTCGCAAAACCAAACAGGAAGCTGATGTCCCCACCAAAGTTGTCGGGAAATACACCAATCTTCTAAATTATTCATCCAATCCAAATAGACTTTTTTGTATCGCTTGGGAATAATTTTGATTTTATCATTTTTGACGCTGGTTATGGCTGGTTTTGCTAACTCTTTCATTTTCACAAACCATTGGGTAGAAATTTGAGGTTCAATTGGGGTGCCACAACGGTCGCAAAGAGAAACCTGGTGTTCGTGATTTTCGGTTTTTTCTAAGAGATTTAGTTTTTCTAATTCAATTATGATTTGTTTTCTGGCTTCTTTTGTAGAAAGATTAGCATATTTGCCAGCTTCTGCTGTCATTTTTCCCTTGGGGCCGATTACATTAATAATTGGTAGATTATTGGCTTTGCCGATTTGCCAATCAGTTTTGTCATGAGCAGGAGTAATTTTTACGGCGCCAGTTCCAAATTCCATTTTAACTAAATGATGAGCTACAATAGGAATTTCCCTTTGAACAACAGGAATTATCACTTTTTGTCCTATAAAATCTTTGTATTTTTTGTCTTTAGGGTTAACTGCTATCGCCGTGTCACCCAACATTGTTTCTGGGCGAGTGGTAGCAACAACTATAAAGTTTGGAATTTTAGGTTTGGAATTTTGAATTTGTTTAGAATTTAGGGTTTCGGATTTCGGATTTTTGGATAGAGGGTATTTTATGTACCATAATTTACCTATGCTTTCTTTATATTTGATTTCAATGTCAGAGATGGCAGTTTCACATCTTGGACACCAATTTACAATTCTGGGACCACGATAGATGTATCCTTTTTTGTGATAATTAGTAAAAGCAGTTAAGACAGCTTCTTTGTATTTCTCATCTAAGGTGAATCGTAATCTGGACCAATCACAAGAACACCCCAATTTTTCTAATTGTTTGATAATTAAATTGCCATATTTTTCTTTCCATTGCCAGACAGTTTTAACAAAATTTTCTCTTCCTAATTGATGACGTGTTAACCCATTTTTGCTTAATTCTTTTTCTACTACATTCTGAGTAGCAATTCCAGCATGATCTGTCCCTGGCAACCATAGCGTTTTGTCTCCCAGCATGCGGTGATATCTAATTAATATATCTTGAATCGTATTATTAAGAGCGTGTCCGATATGCAAAGACCCCGTTATATTTGGCGGGGGAATGGTAATAGAATATTTTTCTTTTCTTTTTCCTGGCAATTTATCAGGATTAAAAAATTCGCTTTCTTTCCAAAGCTTATAGATTTTTTCTTCAAATTGTTTTGCTTCGTATGTTTTTTCCATAAATTTTTTAGGGGACTAATTTTTTAGGGGACTGTCCCCGCTTTCTGCTTGTCGCAAACCCACTACTGCTCTGTATTAGAGAGCGATTTTTCCTATTTGGCAAGATTTCGCCTTATTTTTTATTTTAACTTTAGTAATCGTAATTGCTCTTCTGTCTTTTTTGTCTCCAGCTTTTATTTTAACAAAAATCGCGTCTTTAGGCAAAATGCTATCAACCTGATTGGCCCACTCAATTATTGTAATGGTATCTTTTTGGCCTAAATAATCATTAATTCCTATGTCAATTAGATCTTGGCCTGACTTCAGGCGATAGGCGTCTACATGACATAATTTTTGTATTCCTGATTTACTTGAACTTGTTCTATGTTTGTCTTCATTTGTTTTATATATCTTCATTAAGACAAAAGTAGGGCTAGTGATAATTTTTTTAACCTTAAGGCCGCCTGCTATTCCTTTAGTAAAAATTGTTTTACCAGCTCCTAATTCGCCGATTAAAGCTATTGTTTCTCCGCCTTTTAGCTGTTTAGCAATCCTTTTGCCCAAAGATATGGTTTCTCTTTCAGATAAAGTGATGATTTTCATAATTGATTATATTGCTGAATTATTATAGAATATAAATGTAGTTTTTAATTAAGTTATTATACGCTAAATTTGTGTGATTTACAATGAAAGAAGAGATAAATAGATTTGGCAATTAATAAAAAATATTTATTTATATGAATAGAATATGGCATATCCATATACACGTAATTTAATATTTCCGCTTGAAAAATACCGTGTTAATAGTTATAAATTTAAGCAAGATTGTATTTACAAAAGTATTCATTGGGGCACTCACCTTGGCGAAGATGTGAATCGTCCTGCTGGCACAAAAATTATGAGCATCGGTAAAGGTAAGGTAGTTTATTCAGCATTGCACACTGGAGCAAAAGAAAGAGGTAATTGGGGTAATATAATTGTTATTGCCCATAAACACCCAAAAAATAAAATAATATTTTTCTCCCTCTACGCTCATATGCAAAAACGTTTTGTCGAAAAAGGGCAAAGCGTTGAGTTAGGACAGCAAGTCGGTATAGTTGGTAAAGCCAACACTCCAGAAAACGGTTGGTGGAAAGAAGAACATTTACATTTTAGTATTTATCTTGGCCCCTGGGAGAAAAAAATTCTGCCTGGATATTGGAAGAAAGGAAGCAAAAGAACTAAGATGAATTATTGGAAAGAGCCAACTAAATTTATTAATAAATACAAAATATAAGTGGTTCGTGGAAAGAAATTATTAATATATAGGGGACTGTCCCCTAAAGTTAGTCCTCGGAAATGTGCTATAGAATTGTATTGTAGGGCAAAAAATTGGATTTGGCAAAAATTTGCCCAAAAGCTGATTTTTTATTAAAATTTATTTTATGCCAAGAAAAGCACGTGAATATATTGATCAAAACGAAACGATTTATCATATCGTTTGTCGTGGAAATAATCAGAAAAGGATTTTTTTGAGCGTTCGCGATTACAAAAAATTATTGAGCATTCTTAGAAAAGTAAAAAAAGAATTGCAGTTTTATTTCTATTCTTATAATTTTTTGCCGAATCATTTTCATTTACTTATTGAGACACGCCAAGATTCTCTTTCAAAAATTATGGGACGAGTTAATTTTTTATATGCGATTTATTTTAATCATCGCTATCATCGCTCTGGTCATGTTTTTCAAGACAGATTTTACAGTAGCATAATTGATAAGGAAAAATATTTTTGGACAGTTGGATGTTATATTGATTTAAACGCAGTTCGCGCGAAGATAGTCAGCATCCCAGAGGATTATCGTTGGAGCAGTTTTTCAATTTATAGTCAAAGAATATACGATGATGATTTGATAGATAGAGATAAATTTTTATCTTATACTGGTGTTGCGAATTTAGAACAAGCGCGTCAAGAATATGTAGATTTTGTAAAAAGCAACATTGATTCTTGGGAAGAAAAACAGCCAGAATTTATCAAAAGTCAAACAATGATTTAAAAATGTTTATTTTGGTTCATTTTTTGCCAAATGAAAAAATTGGTCTTGAAAATCGTTCTGGGACAGTATTTTAGAGTGAACGAAGAAGGGGACAGTCCCCATAAAAATATAAAAATAATTTTTTAAAATTATGGATAAATATTCATATTTACTAATCTCGGTCTTTCTGTTGCTTTTTTGGATAACCATTTTTCTTTTTAAGAAAGAATTGAGAGCAAAAATTATGAGAGCAAGCATTGTGGGTGGCTTTGCTGGCTTAATTGCTGAATTTTGGTACTTCAAAGATTACTGGAGACCTCCTTTATTGTTAGGACAGTCCGTGGTTTCATTTGAAGATTTTCTATTTGGATTTTTAATTACGGGCATTGCAGTATCTATATATGACACGATTTTTACCGTAAAGAATATTCAACAAGAAAAAGATAGAAAACTATTCTTTGGGTTTCTGTTTTTACTTGGCGTTGCTTGTTTATTTATTTTTAATAACTGGCTAGGATTTAACTCAATATTGGTGAGCTCTCTTGCTTTCATAATCTTTTCAGCAGTAATGATTTTTATGAGAAATGATTTGTGGATACCTTCAATCATGTCAGGAGTGTTAGTTGTGGTTATAATCATTCCTATTTACGCAATTATTTTTAATGTGATTTCTCCAGATTATTGGAATACATACTGGTTACTTGCTGATACAAGATTTGGAATAACTGTTCTATGTAATATCCCTGCTACTGAATTATTGTGGTATTTTTCATGGGGCTGTTTAGCGGGAATTGGATATGATTTTGTTTCTGGTAATAAAAAAGTAACAAAATTTAAAAATAAGGATTTAAAAAATCACATCGCATAATTCTTGAATGGGGACTTGTTGAGTAGGGACTGTCCTCTTGAATTAATCCTCTGAAATGTGCTATAGGATTGTATTGTAAGGCGAAAAAATTGATTTTGCAAAAATTTGTCCAAAAGTTGATTTTTTGTTAAAATATTATGAAAATTGGGACGCAAAGAATTATAGAAAATGTTCGTCAAGACCTTAAGGTTAATGTTGATGAGAAATATAAATGCGCTGTTAAGAGGTTTTTTAAAGAAAAAATTGTTTGTTATGGAGTGAGAACGCCGATTGTTCGTAAAATTGCCAAAAAATACTTTAAGGATATAAAGAATTTTGATAAAAAAGAGATATTTAACTTATCCGAACAACTTTTAAAATCTGATTATAGCGAAGAGGCAACGATTGCCACGGAGTGGATTTTCGGAATAAAAGATAGGTTGATAAAAACAGATTTTAATATTTTTGAAAAGTGGCTTAAAAAATATATAAATAATTGG
>CAZDOL010000010.1:8684-11994 GCA_964507075.1 uncultured Gammaproteobacteria bacterium | reverse complement strand
AAAAACAGATTTTAATATTTTTGAAAAGTGGCTTAAAAAATATATAAATAATTGGGGAAAAGATGATGATTTTTGTGCGCATATTATTCATCCTATAATTGTAAGATATCCAGAATTGGTTGAAAATGTTAAGTTGTGGGCAACATCTAAAAATCAGTGGGTCAGAAGAGCTTCGGCCGTGAGCTTTATTAAGACATTGGGATATTGTCATACAACTAAACATAATCTTGATGATATTTTTGACATAGCCAAAATATTACTGTATGATGAGAAAGATTTAGTGCAAAAGGGTTATGGCTGGATGTTAAAATCTGCTTCAGTTCACCACCAAAAAGAAGTTTTTGATTTTGTAATGATTTATAAAAAAAATATGCCACGAACGGCGCTTAGATATGCAATTGAAAAGATGCCCAAGCATCTTAAAAACAAGGCAATGGACAAGGATTAATTAATAATTCCAAACATGAGCATAGAATATTCTATATTAGTAGGAGGAGCAGCAGGCATGGGTTCACGTCGAGCTGGTTTATTAATAGCTGAATTATTTAGTAGTTTAGGCTATTATGTTTTTATTTATGATGATTATCAATCTTTGATTAGAGGAGGTCATAGTTTTTCTAATATTAGGATATCTACCTCTAAAAAGTTATCTTCTTGTTCTAAAATAGATTTTTTAATTGCTTTAGATAAACGCACTTGGACCGAGCATCAATCTGAATTAAAAAAAGAAGGAACCCTTATTTACAATTCTGATAGGATTGATATTTCAAAAAGACAAGCAGTAGGAATTCCAGCTCAGACTATTGTTCAAGATATGGGAGGCAAAAAAATAATGGAAAATATTGCTTTGGTATCTGGGTTTGCAAAGATTCTTGGCATTGAATGGAAAACGTTAAAAGAGTTATTAAGCAAAGAATTTAATAAATTTAGAAATATAAATTTACAAATCGCCAAGAAATCTTTTGGCAGAAATAAATCTTTAACAAAGATAAAGAGAATAAAGAAAAAAAGATTTCCTCTTTTGACGGGCAATCAGGCCATAGCGCAAGGAGCAGTTAAAGCGGGCTTATCCTTGTATTTTGCTTATCCTATGACTCCAGCAACTGGAATTTTACATTATTTAGCTGGGCGTAGTAAAGATTTTAAGACAAAAACCATTCAATTAGAAAATGAATTGGCTGTTATTAGTGCCGCCCTAGGAAGTGCTTATACAGGAGCTCCTTCCATGGTCGGAACCTCAGGAGGAGGATTTGCTTTAATGACAGAATCCTTGAGTTTAGCTTGCCAAGCGGAAATTCCTTTAGTCATTGTTAATAGCCAGAGATCTGCTCCAGCCAGCGGAGTACCAACTTATACAGCTCAAGGTGATCTATCTTTTTGTTTAGCAGCAGGACATGGAGATATTGTAAAATTTTTAGTTGCTCCTGGTGACGCAGAAGAATCTTGTTATTGGGCGGGACGACTTCTCTCCCTTTCTTGGGAATATCAGACCCCCTCTATTCTGTTAGTGGATAAACAAATTTCAGAAAGCACTTTTAGTTTTGACAAGAAAGTTTTAGAGAAGATAAAACCAATAAAATATTTAAAGGGAAATGTTCGTAATAAATATATGAGATATCAAGACACTAAGAATGGAATTTCTCATTTATTATTCCCGGGAAAAAGGGGAGCAGTGGTCAAAGCAACTGGTTATGAGCATAATGAAACTGGAATTACCATTGAAGATGAGCTCAGCGCCCAGAAAATGCAAGACAAAAGAATAAGGAAATATAAGGAAATGGAAAAAGTAATAGAAAAAATGCAAGCAGTTAAGGTTTATGGAAATAAAAAATCATCGCGCGCTATTTTAGCTTGGGGCTCTACTAAAGGACCAGCTAAGGAGGTGGCTGAAGATTTAAATATTAAAATGATTCAGCCCTTAGTTCTTCAACCTTTCCCGGTAAAACAAATAAAAGAAGCCATGAAAGGGGTAAAAAATTTGGTATTAATAGAAGGTAATGCCTTAGGGCAATTAGGATCTGTTTTGGCTGGTCAAGGAGTAAAAGTAGATACTAAAATTTTAAAATATAATTCTCGACCATTCATAACGGAAGAAATAAAAAGAGCATTAGGTAAAATTTGGAAAAATGAAAAAAAATAATTTAAAATTAGAGACAAATTATGTTAATACTTGGTGCCCAGGATGTGGTAATTTTGGCATTTTAATGGCTTTTAAACAGGCAATTACTTCTTTAATAAACAAAGGGACTCCAAAGGAAAATATAGTTATAGTTAGTGGGATTGGATGCGCTTCCAAAATTGTTGATTATTTGAATTTAAATAGTTTTTGTTCTTTGCATGGACGGCCTATTGCCACGGCCGAAGGAATAAAGATTGCTAATAATAAATTAAAGGTTATTGTTTTTGCTGGTGATGGAGGGACTTATAATGAGGGTATTTCTCATTTAATTCATGCCGCCAAAAGGAATATTGATATTACTGTATTAGTGCACGATAATAGATGTTTTGCTTTGACAACAGGACAATTTACGTCTACTTCTCCCAAGGGTTTTAAGGGCAAGTCCACTCCAGACGGTAGCACAGAAGAACCATTTGACCCCTTAAAATTAATGATGGCTTCTAATGCTACATTTGTTGCTCGTGGTTATTCAGCAAAAGTCACTCATCTGAAGGATATTATTTTGTCTGGCATTCAACATAAAGGATTTTCTTTTGTTGATATTCTACAACCTTGCGTTTCTTTTTTTAATACTTGTGAGTTTTATAATAAAAAAATTTATGAAATACCAAATAGTAAGTTGAATTCCGAAAAAGACGCTTTAAAAAAAATTAATGAATGGCAATATAATGAGAAGAAATCTAAAATTCCTATTGGTATTTTTTATAAAATCAATAGACCAATTTATAAATAATTCTTGATAGAATAAATTTAAAACTCTGCTATTAGCGGAGTTTTAATATTCTACTTTTTTTCTTTATATCTCTAAGTTTGGATTTGCCTTGATTTTTTTCCAATTATTTTTTAGATTATCAATTTGTTTGTTTGTTGAATTGATGTACTTGAAATAAGCAGCAGCAGCGATCATGGTAGCATTATCTGGACAAAATTCCCGAGCAGGAATTAACAATTTAGCTGGAATCTTTAATTCTTTTATTTTTTCTGAAAATTGAATCCTTAGTTCTTTGTTAGCTATTACTCCTCCGCCCAAAATAATTGATTTAACATTAAATTCCCGAGCAGCTTTAAGGGTTTTTTTAATTAAAACATCAATAATTGCTTGTTGAGTTTCTTTGCAAATCTGTGATATAA
>CAZDOL010000010.1:0-8584 GCA_964507075.1 uncultured Gammaproteobacteria bacterium | reverse complement strand
TTCCATACTATTGACTTTAACATAAAATATTTTTTTGACAAATCATTTAATTGTATTAGAATTAAGGGGTAACTATTATTGATTAATAATATAATATATGTCAGAGATTTCTCCAGCTATACGAAAATTAATTAAAGATTATCAATTTTGGCAAAAATCGCTTACTCCTGATCCAGAGGCGATTACTATTAAGGTTGATGAAGTAGCCAGCAAGGTAGCTTCTTTTTATGAGCGCATTAGAAAGATAGTAGACTGGAAAGAACAGCATTTAATGAGAAGGGTAGCTATTGAGAGAATTTTAAAAAGAAGGTTGCTTTTAAGGACCAAAGAACAACAAATTTCCGAGCCCTTTATTTTTGAATTAGTAAGGGGAGGATATTTTTCTAATGCCCCCATAGAGAAAGCTAAGGTTGGTATAACTCAAAATATTTTAGATAAATATATTTTTATTTTAGATAATTTAAAGAAAATAGATATTAAAGATAAAAATAAAGGCGAGCTTTATACGGGGATATTAGGTATAGCGGCTTGCGAAATTGAAGAAACCTTAGATCCAAATTTTTATTTTAAACAAAATGCTCTTTTAAGCTTTGTAGAAACTATAATGAGGGCGCGTATAAAAATTGGTGAAAGAGCTCAAAAATTGAGTGAGATTACTGAAGAAGAAATAAATATACAAATTTATGTTGCCGCTCAACAAGCTCTTTTTAGATTAGATTTACCGATTATTAGCTATAACCTTATTAAACGTCGTTATCCATTTTGGGAATGTGCTTCTCAAGATCAAATTCAAGAATTTGCTCAAAATATTTGTATTATTTTAGAAGACATTGAAAAAACGCTAGATCATCCATTGGCAGATAAATTCTATAAAATAGCAGAGAGGTATGACACACCTTATTTGCTCTTAGACGACATTATAACTGAAAATCCTCAAGAAATTGCAGTTGAAATTCCTGATCAAAATAATTTAGATAAGTTGGTTTCTAAAGCATATTCTTTGCGCCTTAAAACGCTACGATCTCGTATAGGTAGAGCAGCTTTTTATAGTACTTTATCTATTTTTTGTACTAATATATTTACCCTTTATGTTTTAGAGTTTCCTTTTGCTAAATATGTAATGGGTAATATTAATCCTGTGGCAGCTATAGTAGATGTTTTGGGCCCAACTTGTTTAATGCTCTTTTTGATTTCTACCGTTAGAATGCCACCCAAAGAAAACAGAAGGTTGGTTATTCAAGAAGTGCAAAAAATAATTTATGATGATCAACCAGAAGAAAGTTATGAAGTGGAAATCTATCCCAAGGGCAATATAATTTTTAGATTGATTAATAATTTACTTTACACTATTAGTTTTTGTGTTTGTTTTGGTCTTATTCTTTTTGCCCTCTATAAATTAAGTTATCCACCGTTATCCTATGCTTTATTAATCATGTTTACTTCCTTGATTGCTTTTACTGGGACAAAAATCAGAAACAGGTCTAGAGAGTTGCATGTCACAGAGAAGAAAGAAAGTTTTTTCCAGGTTATTGTAGATCTATTTTCTTTACCAGTAATTCGTTTAGGCAAATGGCTTCTTGCTCGTTGGAAAAAAATTAATATTTTGGGGGTAGCTTTTAATGTTTTAATTGATACTCCCTTTTTAATATTTGTAGAATTTTTAGAACAATGGAGATATTTTCTAAAAGAGAAGAAAGAAGATATTAGATAAATCATTGGAACATTGGAACATTGGAACATTGGAACATTGGAACATTAATTTGTTTCTTATTTCTTTTTTAATAATTAATTGATTGCGTTTATGACAAAATACATTTTTATAACTGGAGGCGTAATGTCGGGCTTAGGTAAGGGTATTGCTACGGCTTCCATTGGTAAAATTTTACAGAGTAAGGGTTATCGCATTACAGCAATTAAAATTGATCCATATATTAATGTTGATGCTGGCACCATGAACCCAATAGAGCATGGTGAAGTTTTTGTTACAGAAGATGGATTAGAAACAGATCAAGATATAGGAAACTATGAGAGATTTTTAAACCAAAATATTTCCAGTTTAAATTATATGACCACTGGAAGTGTTTACAATGCAGTTATTCAAAAAGAAAGGAACTTGGATTATAATGGCCGATGCGTAGAGGTTATTCCAGATATTCCCAACGAAGTTATTGGTCGCATTAAAAAGGCAGGCCACAAAGCTAAGGCTGAAATAGTATTGATAGAAGTTGGGGGAACAATCGGAGAATATCAAAATGCTATATTTTTAGAAGCAGCTAGAATGATGAAACTAGAAAATTCCCATCATGTTCTTTTTGTTATGCTTAGTTATTTACCTGTTCCCGCTAAGATTGGCGAGATGAAAACCAAACCGACTCAGTATGCTGTTCGTACATTGAATTCAGCTGGCATTCAGCCTGATTTTATTCTGGCCAGGTCATCTAGTCCCTTAGATGATGTCCGCAAAGGAAAAATTTCTATTTTTTGCAACATCAGTGAAACTGATGTTATTTCTGCTCCCGATGTAGAATCTATTTATGATATTCCTCTGAATTTTGAGGATGATAAGTTGGGTAAGAAAATTTTAAAAAAGTTAAAACTACCCATTCGCAAAACTAATCTCCATGATTGGTCTAGGGCATCAAGGATTATTAATAAAGCCCGTCATACGCTTCATATTGGAATAATTGGCAAATATTTTAAAACTGGAAAATTCACTTTAGCTGATTCCTACATTTCAGTAATTGAAGCAGTTAAACATGGTTGCTGGATTAATAATTGTCGTCCCGTTTTTCATTGGATAAATAGCCGAGACGTAGAGAAGTATGGAACAAAAGATTTAAAAAAGATGGCAGGGCTGATTATTACTCAAGGCTGGGGAAAAAGGGGGTCTGAGGGAATGATTAAAACTATTAAATATTGCCGAGAAAAGAGAAAACCTTGTTTTGGTCTTTGTTACGGTATGCAGATGGCGGTAATTGAATTTGCCAGGAACGTTTGCCAATTAAAAGAAGCCACGTCAGAAGAAATTAATTCCCGTTCCAAATATCACGTTATTCATCTTATGCCGAACCAAAAGGAAATGATTGCTAACAAGCAATATGGAGGCACTATTAGGTTGGGCGCTTATCCTTGTTGTTTAAAGAAGAATAGTAGGGCAGCTAAAATTTACAAAAAAAGCGAAATTTTTGAAAGACATCGTCATCGTTACGAATTTAATAATGAATATAGGGAGATTATGGAAAAGAAAGGTTTGGTAATTAGCGGTTTTTCTCCAGATAATAAACTGGTGGAGATTATTGAGATTCCAGGGCATCCTTTTTTTATAGCTACCCAATTTCATCCTGAATATAAATCTAGATTTATGAATCCACATCCTTTATTTGTAGCTTTCATTAAAGCTTGTCTTTCAAATTCCCAGGACTTATCCACAATTGACTAATTAAGGTTTTCGTTTATAATAAAACTAATTAAAAAAACCTGAGGTTAAATTATCACTGTGCAAAAATAAAATAATTTAATCTCTAAAAATTATTTTTGAAATGTTTATTTTAGTAAAAACTATTAAACATATTCCCATTCAGTCGGACGGTTAATTTTTTTGGTTATTATAAAACCAAAGCTCAACCGCTGACTAGGCGGTTTTTTTAATTGTTCTTTGAAAATTAAATAAGTTAGTATAGAGCATCTTAACCTTATTAGGTAATCTCGTTTTGAGTATATTTAATGGGGTGAACACACGCCAACAAAATATTATTTAATTTATATTATATTATGAATTAAATGATGAATTAGAGAATTAATTAGTGCATATGGTGGATGCCTAGACACCAAAAGCCGATGAAGGACGTAGCAGCCTGCGATAAGCCTCGGGAAGGTGGCAAGCAACCTTTGATCCGAGGATTTCCGAATGGGGAAACCCAATTCGTTGAAGACGAATTAACTTAATGCAAATTAAGTGGGGTACCCGGGGAAGTGAAACATCTCAGTACCCGGAGGAAAAGAGAGCGAAATGATAAAATTTTAATTTTATCTGCGATTTCCTTAGTAGCGGCGAGCGAAAGGGAAACAGTCTAAACTTTATAGAATCTAAATTTTATAGGAGTCTTATCTTCGGATATTTCTTTTATTTAATGAAAGGTAGTAAAGCTAAAATATTCTATAAAGTGTTGTGGGGTAGTTAATGTTTTGTTTTTTACTGAGCAAAGTTAGGGTTTAAATTTTTAGTTCAATAGCATGGAATTGCTAACCATAGGGGGTGAAAGTCCCGTAAATTAAAAAAATTTAAATTTTAATAGTTAATTATACCCGAGTAATGCCAAACCCGTGAAATTTGGCATGAATCAAGGCGGACTATCGCCTAAGACTAAATACTTTTGGTGATCGATAGTGAACTAGTACCGTGAGGGAAAGGTGAAAAGTAGCCCGGTTAGGGCGATGAAAAGTACCTGAAACCATATGCTAACAAAGAGTCAGAGCCCTGAGCTTGTCGAAGGGTGATGGCGTTCCTATTGAAGAATGAGCCAACGAGTTTTCTTATCATGTTTGGTTAAGTCTAAATATAGACGAAGCCGAAGCGAAAGCGAGTATTAAAAGTGCGAATTATCAATATGATGGGAAAGACCCGAAACTGAGTGAGCTATCCATGGCCAGGGTGAGTCTGTCTTAATTGACAGAGGAGGCCCGAACCCGTTGACCGTACAACATCATGGGATGAGCTGTGGATAGGGGTAAAAAGCCAATCGAACTCAGTGATAGCTGGTTCTCCCCGAAATAGCTTTAGGGCTAGCCCGTTCTTTACTCTCTGGGGGTAGAGCTACTGGATGAGTGAGGGTGGAGTAATCCTACCTCATTCAATCAAACTCCGAATACCAGAGCCAAAATAGAGCGGAGTCAGACTATGGGGGCTAAGCTCCATCAGTCGAAAGGGAAACAGCCCAGATCTCAATCTAAGGTCCCTAAATTTTCCGTCTCAGACGGATCAGCCTTTATTGGCTGAGGATTAAGTGTAAAAGGTAGTGAAATGACTTGGACAATCAGGAGGTTGGCTTAGAAGCAGCCATCCTTTAAAGAAAGCGTAACAGCTCACTGATCAAGTTGTCTTGCGCCGAAAATGTACCGGGGCTAAATTCAATACCGAAGATGAGAACGTCGATGTTTTGCATCGGCGTGGTAGGGGAGCATTCTTTGTGCGGTGAAGTCAGACTGTAAGGTCTGGTGGAGCGCAAAGAAGAGAGAATGTTGGCATAAGTAGTAAAAAGTTCGGTGAGAATCCGAACCACCGCAAACCCAAGGTTTCCTGGGCACTGATTGTCAACCCAGGGTTAGGCGGCCCTAAGTCTTTGCCGAAGGGTAAAGATAATGGACAGACGGTTAATATTCCGTCTCTAATATTAGCATCTGATGGAATGACGCTTCTGTAAGCTTTGAGCGTGTTCTGGCTATACGCGTTTAAGTAGTTGGGCGGGTCTTCTAGGCAAATCCGGAAGATGTAATGCCTGCTACGAATAAAATTCTCGCAAGGGGAGATTTGAAGGGAGTGGAAGCCAAGAAAAGTTTCTAGGGCTAAGCTAATATTATCCGTACCGCAAACCGACACAGGTGGGTGAGGAGAGTATCCTCAGGTGGACGAGAGAACCCTCGTTTAGGAACTCGGCAAAAAAGCGTCCGAAACTTCGGAATAAGGACTCTCTCTCTGTTTTCGGACAGAGGGGGCGCAGCTAAAGTACGCCAAGCGACTGTTTAACAAAAACATAGGTCCCTGCTCAAACCGTAAGGTGATATATAGGGGCTGATGCCTGGCCAGTGTCAGAACGTTAAGAGGAGAGGTGAAGTTGATACTTCGGTATTGATCGAGCTTTGAATCCAAGCGCTGATGAACGCCGGCGGTAACTATAATGATTTAACGGTTATAGGTTGTAGTTACTTAAATAAATTTGGCTATATGCTGGAAACACCGTTGTATGTCTTGACTACTCGCGGTATTAGTCTTATATAAGAATAGACTAATCACCGCAGTGAAAATGTCAGACTGCGGTCAATCAGCAGGAAAGACTCCTGTAAAATGGAGAATCCTCAGAGACTACACGCCAGACTCCAATATAGTTTTGGAGATGATATAGTCCGCTCTCATAAGCGATTATGAGCTAATTGTATTAGATATTTAGTGTCTATTTGCGATTAGGTTCCGTTAATTTTATTTAACGGAGTTAACATGAAAGAACCGTCCTAAGGTTGGATTTTTCTTGCCTTAGTAAAATCTAGCTATATGCTGGAACGTCTGTACTTTTAATAGTTGCAAAACAAATGTTACTATGGTATAGTTACCCCATAGATAATTAATGATAGAGGTAATTATATGTACAGTAAAAAAACATTTGTTGCAGATAATCAGCAGGAAAGGCAAAAATTAATCGGTTGGATCGTAGGTTTCATTGATGGTGAAGGATGTTTTTCCGTAAGCATCTTTAGAAATCCTACTACCAGTTCCGGTTGGCAAATATTTCCAGAATTTATTGTTGCTCAGGGAGCTAAGAGTGTAAAGGTATTAAAGAAATTAGAAAAATTTTTCCAATGTGGAAAGGTTTATATCAATCGTAAGTATGGTAATCACAGAGAAGATTTATACCGATACTGTGTGAGAAAATTGGATGATTTAGAAAATAAAATTATTCCATTTTTTCGGCAGAATCAATTAAAAACAGCGAAAATCAATGACTTCAGGAAATTCGCAAAAATTGTAAGAATAATGCGTTCAGGAAAACATTTAAGTCAACAAGGTTGTGAAAGAATTGCGAGAATCATTGAAACAATGAATCGAAAAAAGCCAGCCAAATTTTTGTCATCCTCAGAGACTATACGCTAGACCGAGATACATAAAACATTATGTATTCGGAAGATATAGTCCGAGCTTCGGTGAGAGCCGAAGAGATTAGCAGAAATGACTAATCCCTCCTAAAATTAGGAGAGTAACAAAACTGAACGAAATTCCTTGTCGTGTAAGTTACGACCTGCATGAATGGCATAACGACTTGGCAACTGTCTCAACGAGGGACTCGATGAAATTGCAATGGGCGTGAAGATGCGCTCTACGCACAGTTAGACGAAAAGACCCCATGAAGCTTTACTAAAGCTTGATATTGGATTAGGGGTATATCTGTTCAGTAATAGGTGGGAGCTCTTCGGAGCACCAGTGAGATACCACCCTTATATATTTTTGATCCTTAATCCCCCTTTGGGGGGGAGACAGTATCTGGTGGTTAGTTTGTCTGGGGCGGATGCCTCAACTGATCACAATTTCTCCGTTTTTTATTGTGATTCAGGGGCCTTTTGACTGAAAAGTCAAAAGCAAACTGGCTATATGCTGGAAACCCTATTTAATTTTAATAAACCTTAATGGTAAAATTTATTAAAAAGAATCATAGAGATTCGATAGGCAATCAGCAGGGAAGTCGTCACAAAGACGACCCCTCAACGACTACACGCCAGATTCCTGCACTTTGTAGGAATATGATATAGTCTGATCTTTCAGGGAACTGAAAGACTTGGGTTACCCTTAAATCAGGGAAAAATTTAAGATTTCGCCCTTAAATAAACTCAAGACCTAATCAAAAAATATATGTATTCAAATAAAATTGAAAATATTAAGAAAACATTGAAATTAACATCTAAACAACGCCAGATTATTATCGGCAAGTTGTTAGGAGATGGACACCTAGAAACATCTAATGACGGTAAGACATATCGTTTAAAGATAGAACATTCTTTCAAACAGAAAGAATATGTTGATTGGTGTTATCAAGAATTTAAAGACTGGGTTTTAACCAAGCCTCAAATTAAAAAGCAGACATTTAATGGAAAGGCATATGAAAAATATTGGTTTAACACCTTAAGTCATAGTTCTTTCAGATTCTACGCTCATCAATTTTATCCTCAGGATAAAAAAGTTATTCCTAAGTTGATTCATAAGTGGTTGACTCCATTATCTTTGGCCATTTGGTTTATGGATGATGGTTCAATTAAATCTAAGAATCATAGAGCTAGAATTCTTAATACTCAATGTTTTTCAGTTAAGGAAATTAGAAGGTTAATCCTAATTTTGCAGACGAAATTTGACTTAAGTTGCAAATTAAGGAAGCAGAAAGAAGGATATCAAATTATGATATTAGCTGAATCAGCAAATAAATTTTATAATTTGATTAAAGAATTTATTATCCCTTCTATGGACTATAAACTTAAAGGATTAGATTAACACAAATGCCCAAAAGGTAACGGAGGCGTTTAAAGGTTGACTTAGCGCGGATGGAAATCGCGCTGGACGTGTAAAGGCACAAGTCAGCTTGACGGCAAGACTTACAAGTCGCGCCGAGAGGAAACTCGGACTTAGTGAACCGACTCTTGCTTATAGGAGCGGAGAAGATTAACGGATAAAAGCTACTCTGGGGATAACAGGTTAGTTTCGCCTGAGAGTTCATATCGACGGCGAAGTTCGACACCTCGATGTCGGCTCATCGCATCCTGGGGGTGAAGCAACTCCCAAGGGTTTGGCTGTTCGCCAATTAAAGCGGTACGCGAGCTGGGTTCAGAA
>CAZDOL010000009.1:0-26681 GCA_964507075.1 uncultured Gammaproteobacteria bacterium | reverse complement strand
ATTGATCATTTTTTTGTGTTCAAAATTGTTAACATCTGAGAAATTAGCTTTCTAGTTTTTCGTATTTCTCTCACATTTTTAGATTGTTTGAGTTTAATGTCAAAACGCAATAGTCTCAACTTTTCCTGTTCAGATCTACATATTTTTTGCAATTCTTGTTTTGTTTTTGCTTTAAATTCAGATATTTTCATGCCAAAAATGTTAAAATTTTAGAGCGAAGCGAATTAAATTTTATTAGATTTTTGAGCACCCTGTTAAATGCCGCTCTGCGGCAATTTCGCTGTAAGCGAAATTATTTAACAGGGTAGCGTCTTTGTGGCTGAAAAATTTTCACCCTGCGGGTTCAATTTTATCAGACAAAGTCGCTATACCCTATAAACAAACTTTGTTTTTACGGGTAGTTTATGCGAAGCTAAACGAAAAGCTTCTTTAGCAACTGTTTCTTCAACCCCAGCAACCTCAAAAAGAACAGTACCTGGTTTAACTACCGCCACATAATGATCAACTGCTCCCTTACCACCGCCCATTGGTACTTCTGCTCCCTTAGCTGTCACTGGTTTATGTGGGAATATCCTAATCCATACCTTTCCAGTTTTGGCCAGAGAATGAGTTATGGTGCGACGAGCTGACTCAATCTGTCTAGAAGTAATCCAAGAAAAATCCAATCCTTTTAATCCAAAATCTCCAAAGCTAACCCTCGTACCTCTAGTGGCTATCCTCTTACCCCTAGCGCGTCCTTTATGACTTTTGCGATGTTTTAACTTTTTGGGCATTAACATGCGAAAAAATTAATTTATTAATTTTTGAGCACCCTGTTAAATGCCACTCCGTGGCAATTTCGCCAAAGGCGAAATTATTTAACAGGGTAGCAATTCTGTAGCTGAATTTTCTGCGTCCTGCGGACTTAAAAATATCAGACAGAATTACTAAACTTCTCTCCTTTATAAATCCAAACCTTAACGCCAATAGAACCATAGGTAGTGGCTGCCACTCCACGAGCATAATCTATGTCAGCGCGTAGAGTATGAAGGGGGAGATTTCCCCAGATCGCTTTTTCTGATCTGGCTATTTCGGCACCGCCCAAACGTCCCTTGACTATAATTTTAACCCCATTAGCTTTTCCGTCCTGAACCTGCTTGATAACCTTTTTCAACACTCGTCTATATGGCATCCTTTTTTCTAACTCCAAAATTGCTCCTTCTAACACTACTTCTGCGGCTAACAAAGGTGATTTTTCTTCTATGACATTAATTTCTAAATTCAAATCTTTATTTTTTAAAAAATTTAGCTTGATTACCTTCTTTAGCTTTTCAATATCAAGGCCACCTCTACCAATAATCAAACCAGGTTTAGCGGTATGAATTATTACCCTAAATGTTCCTGCAAATCTTTCTATAGTTATTTTAGAAATTCCGCAATTTTTTAATTTTGTCTTTAAAAATTTTCTAATTCGTAAATCTTCCTCCAAAAAATGGCGGAATTTATTTTTACTAGCGAACCACTTTGAATCCCACTGATTAATAAGCGGGATGCGGAAAATTTTTGGATTTACTTTTCTGCCCATACTAAATTTGTCTAAATTTACGAGTTACGAAGTAACGAAGGAAATTTCGTTTCAAATTTGAGTACCCTGTTAAATAATTTCGCCTCTGGCGAAATTACTGCGTAGCAGTATTTAACAGGGTAAAGGTTTTGTTGCTGAAAAATCTTCACCCTGCGGGTTTGATTTTATCAGACAAAGCCCTTTAAATACTTTTTCTTCTGAAAATCTTTTTTAGTGTTATGGCTTTAGATTTATTCTGAACTCGCTTAAGATTTTGTTTTTTGCGATATTTATTATCTTGTTCCTGACTGTCTCTGCCCTCTTTAGTTTCTTCTTCTATTTCATCTTTCTCTAATTTCCCAGAATGTACACTTTCTAAAGGTTTTATTTTTGTTTCATGCAAATCAGTCTTTAAAACAGAAGGTTCTTTTAATTTATTGTCGTTTGATTTATGTTGTTGCTTGCTAGGAACTTTTTCTTCTAAAATAATTGTTAAATGCGAACTTTTTTTATGTATAGGAGTAGCTCTACCAAACGCTCTAGCGCGCCACCTTTTAAGCATTGTTCCTTCGTCAGCAAAGATTTTTTTTACAAATAGATTATGACTATCAAGATTAAAATTATGCTCAGCGTTAGCTATGGCTGAATGAAGAAGTTTAGAAACTAACGGTGATGCTTTATGGGGAATGAATTTCAAATAATCTAAAGCATAAGAAACATCCATTCCTTTAATAGTTACAGCCACTAATCTCATTTTCTTGGCCGAGATTTTTAAATACTTACTTCGAGCTTGCACTTGCATAAAAAAATTTTATAATTATTATTTTTTCTTAGCAGCCGTTTCTAGAGCTTTTTGCATCTTTCCTCCGTGTTTGACAAAATTTTTAGTCAAAGAGAACTCACCCAACTTATGGCCAATCATATTTTCAGAAATTGAAACAGGAATATGAATTTTTCCATTATGAACACCAAAAACAAAACCTACCATTTCTGGAATAATAGTTGAACTACGAGACCAAGTTTTTATAATTGTCTTGTCTCCTGATTTTAATTTGGATATTTTCTTTAATAATTTTGGGTCCACCCAAGGTCCCTTTTTAAGTGATCTAGACATAATATATAAATAATTTCTAATTCCTAATTTCTAATTCCTAATTTATTTTTTCTTTCTTTTTTTAACCCTTCTTAAGACTATATATTTATTGGTCCATTTCTTTTTATTTCTGGTTTTAACTCCTAATGCTGGTTTACCCCATGGAGTTTTTGGATGCTTCAAACCAATCGGAGAATTCCCCTCACCTCCACCATGTGGATGTGCCACAGGAGCCATTGCTTTTCCTCTAACCGTAGGTCTGATGCCTCTATGTCTCATGCGTCCTGCTTTGCCCCAACGAACGAAACGCCACTCTGGATTACTAACCGAACCAATACTAGCCAAACAATTTTCAGAAACCATTCTTCTTTCGCTAGAGGGTAATTTTAATTGAGCTAAACCCTCATTGATATCCATTAAAACAGACGCATTTCCGGCTGAGCGCGCTATCTTTCCTCCCTGATTAGGTTGTAATTCTATATTATAAACTTTGGTGCCTAAAGGAATATATTTTAAAAGCATTCTGTTTCCTAAATCAGCATCAATTTTCTTTTGAGAATTTAAAATTTCATCACCAATTTCCATTCCCTCTGGCATTAAAATATATCTCTTTTCTCCGTCCGCATAACAAACTAAAGCAATCCACGCAGAACGATTAGGGTCATACTCTAATGTTTTTATTGTAGCTGGTATGTCAAATTTGTCGCGCCTAAAATCAATCATCCTATAATATCTCTTTTCTTGTCCACCCTGATGCCTAATAGTAATCTTTCCGTGACTACGACCAGATTTACGCTTTTTAATAACTCGTAATTTCCTAGCAGGCCTAACATTAGACAACTCTTTGGTGTCCACTACGCTCGCTTTTCGTCTCCCTGGAGTTGTTGGTTTATATAATTTTAACATAAAATTGGTTTAGCCCCTTTTTACAAATTCTATATGATCACCCTTTTTAAGAAAAACTAAAGCTCTTTTTTTATTTTTAGTCCTGCCCCGTGAACGACCATACCTTACACTTTTGCCCTTAATTTTAACGATATTAATTTTAATAGGAGTAAAATTATAGACTTCCGCAATCGCTTTCTTAATAGAAATTTTATTTGCTCGTGAAGCAATCTCAAAAACGTAACAATTATTTTCTCCTGCTAAAATTGTAGCTTTTTCTGTTATAATGGGCCGAAGCAAAAGATTTCCAAAAAGATCCTTATTTGAGCCAAGATGAACTGCTTTTGATTTAGAAATTGGCGTTACCTTTTTTGACTCTTGTTTTGAAATCCCTGGAACAGAAGAAACTGAAGGCGCACCCTTCTTAATGGTCAATGACTTCTCTTTTTTCTGATCGGTCTTGACGGGTGGTGTCAAGGAATCTTTTTTCTTCTTAAATAAGAACATATTGAATTGGTTAATTGGGTGCTTGGTTAATTGGTTAATTGGGTAAATTAAATAATTAAAATCCTGATTACCCAAGTACCTGATTACCCAAGTACCTGATGTCTCTAGACATAGTGTTTTTCTATTTTTTTAATCCCTTCTATAGTTGTAACTAAATAGTCTGCTTTTAATAAATCCAAAACATTTAAACTTTCAACGGGCATTGTGCGAAGTTTTTCAATATTGTGCGCGGATTTAATAATATTTTTATTATTACTCTCTAAGGCTAGAAGAATTTTTTTATTTTTTTCTGGAATTAATTTATTTAAAATATCTACAAATTTCTTAGTTTTAATTTCTGATAATTCTATTTTATCCAAGACATATAATCTTTTACTTTCAACCTTGTCGGACAAACACATATAAATAGCTTTCCTTTTGATTTTTTTATTGATTTTTTTAGAATAATTTCTTTCTTTGTCTGGCCCAAAAGTAATTCCTCCTCCTCTCCAAAGTGGGGAACGAATAGAGCCAGCTCTAGCTCGACCAGTTCCTTTTTGTCGCCAAGGCTTCTTGCCACCTCCATGAACATCTCCTTTCTTAAGGGTATGAGCAAAAGGATGCCTTTTGTTAGCCAAAGATAAAACTACTACCTGATGAATAATGTCTTTCTGAGATTTGCAACCAAAAATTTGATTACTTAATTTCTGGCGCTTTATTGATTCTCCTTTTTGATTATAAACCGAAACTGTGGGCATATAAATTAAATTTAAACTTGGATAATTTTTATTAAAGAATTTCTAGCTCCAGGGACAGCTCCTTTTACTAACAATAAATTCTCTTTTGGGATGATATCTATAATTTCTAAATTCTTAGCGGTCACACTTTGTCCGCCCATTCTGCCTCCCATTTTTTTGCCCCTAAAAACTCTACCAGCGTCAGTAGAACCAATTGAACCCGGCATTCTCAGTTGATCTTTGTGGCCATGACTAGCGGGAGAACCATGAAATCCATGTCTTTTAACTACTCCTTGAAAACCTTTACCCTTAGATATGCCCCTTAAATCAACTTTCTGGCCTTTCTCAAAAATGTTAACTCTTATTTCGTCACCAACTTTGAGTTCATTTTTTTCTAAAGTTTTATACTCTGATAAATGTTTATGAGGAATATACTTTTGCGGTTTTTTTACCTTCTTTTGATTTGCCTTTTCAAATCCAATCTGAATAGTAAAATATGATTCGTCCTCAAATTTATTTTCTTTTATTTGAGTAACAAAACAGGGCCCAGCTTTTATTTTAGTTACTGGAACAACCTTCTCTCCCTGAAATATTTGAGTCATTTCTATTTTTCTTCCCAGAATAAATTTCATACCTTGTATTTAATGTTATAAAAAATATTCAATAAAAAAAGCCAGAGAACCAGACCCTTAGAGACCGGTTACAAATCCGGCTTATTTATTATTCTATTTTGTCTGATTTAAATTAATGAAAATTTTTCTCCCCAGGTAATTAATTCCCCTTAACACTTCATTTGTTATTCAACAAACGGTTATCAATGGTAAGTAAAAACCTTTTATTAATTCAATTTTACATCTTTATTTCTACGTCTACTCCAGCCGGTAAATTCAAACTCCTTAAAACCTCTAAAGTCTGAGGGTTAAAATTCACAATATCAATTAACCGATTATGAGTTCTTTTCTCAAACTGATCTTGTGAGTTCTTATGAACAAAAGATGAACGAAGAACAGTATATTTCCTTTTAATAGTCGGTAAAAAAATTGGTCCTACTATTTTTGCGCCAGAACGACTGACGGCGGAAATAATTTCTTTTAATGCTTCATCAATAACTCTGTGATCGTAAGATTTTACCTTAATGCGAATACGGGGTTTATAGTCAGATTTATCCTTTTCAATCTGTTTTTTCTTTTGGTCTTGAATCTTTTTTGTCATAATATCAAATTTTTTGAGAGAGCTCCTTTTATTTGATTATCTTGGTAACTACTCCTGCTCCAACAGTGCGACTACCTTCTCTGATGGCAAATCTTTGTTGCTCCTCAAGAGCAATAGGTTTAGACAGTTTGATGATAAGATTTAAGGTATCACCAGGCATTGCCATTTCAGTTCCTTTCTGTAAATCTGCTTCACCAGTTACGTCTGTGGTACGAATATAAAACTGAGGTTTGTAACCATTAAAAAATGGGGTGTGACGACCACCTTCATCTTTAGAAAGAATATAAGATTTGCCTTCAAATTCAGTATGAGGCGTTACAGTTCCAGGTACGGCTAAAACTTGACCTCTTTCTATTTCGTCTTTTTTAGTACCTCTTAAAAGAATACCCGCATTATCGCCAGCCAAACCTTCGTCTAATGATTTTCTAAACATTTCTATTCCAGTTACTACTGTTTTTTTGGTTGGCCTTAAACCAACAATTTCCACCTCTTGGTTGATTTTTACCTTGCCTCTTTCAATCTTACCAGTAACCACGGTGCCTCTTCCTTCAATTGAGAAGATATCTTCAATAGGCATTAAAAATGGTTTATCAGTGTCTCTTTTGGGTTCAGGAATATATTCATCTATGGAATCAATTAATTTTAAAATAGGACCACAATTAGGACAATCTGTTTTACCACAACCACATTCTAATGCCTTAAGCGCTGATCCTTCAATAATAGGAATTTCGTCACCAGGATATTCATATTTCTTAAGTAAATCCTTAACCTCTTCTTTTACTAATTCAATTAATTCTTTGTCCTCTACCATATCAGTCTTATTTAAGAAAACCACTATAGCTGGAACCCCAACTTGGCGAGCCAAAAGGATATGTTCTCTTGTTTGTGGCATAGGTCCATCAGTTGCCGAAATTACTAAAATCGCGCCGTCCATTTGAGCGGCGCCTGTGATCATATTTTTAATATAATCAGCATGACCAGGACAATCAATATGAGCATAATGACGTTTGTCAGTTTCATACTCAACATGAGCCAAAGCAATAGTGATTCCCCTTTCTTTTTCTTCTGGGGCGCTATCAATTTGGTCTACTGTCCTTTCTTTGTCAATCTTTTTGCCAGAGGACTTTAAACATTTTAACATAGCTGCTGTTAATGTAGTCTTGCCATGGTCTACGTGACCAATCGTTCCCACGTTAACATGTGTTTTGCCTCTTTCAAATTTTTCTTTTTCTGCCATATTATTTACCTCATTATTTCCGCGTGCTGAATAATTAATTATTAATAAAAGAATAACAGCAATCGCGAAATTATTTTAATTTTATTAAACAGTAATAAAGGATAATAAACCCTTTGTTTATTTCGCTCGCTCGGAAAAGAAAAGGAATTTACTTTTCGCTCGCTCGCTCATAAATAATGATATCCTATTAATAATTTTTTGGCAAGATTTACTTTTCCACATTTCTTCCCAAAAGCTATATTATGTCAATTCTTCTTGAGAATAAATAGCGCTCAAATCCATTTTTTTATATTCAAAAATTTCTTCTTCTTGAAAAAAACGTTGAATTTCATTAGTAGCTGTCTCTACAGAATCAGAAGCATGAATAATATTATGTTGACCACTCATAGAAAAATCCCCACGAATACTACCTACATCAGCTTTGCGACCAGAAGTAGGCCCGCAAAGAATTCGTACAGTATTAACGGCCTCTATTCCCTCCAATGCAATTGCTATTACAGGAGCACTCTCCATAAAATTAACTAAATCTCTGAAAAAGGGCTTATCTTTATGATGAGCATAATGTTCGGACAACAAAGCATCGCTTAATTTCATCATTTTCAGTCCCACAACCTTCAAGCCCTTGTTTTCAAAACGCACTATAATTTGTCCTAATAAATTTCTTTGTAAAGCATCGGGCTTTAGTAAAATTAATGTTCTTTCCATAAAGAATATTTAAAAACAAAATGCCTTAAACAATAAGGCAAATCAAAATAATAAATGATATCTACCTCTGTGTTTTTACTGTCAACTTTTGATCATTACTTTCAAATATTATATCACCTTTTTCATCAGTACGCAATACCTCAGCATTAATTTTCCTAAAATTATCTAAAACTCTTAAGCTCGGATGACCAAAGTTATTATCTTCTCCCACGGAAATAATCGCGTATTCGGGCTCAACTTTATTTAAAAATTCCATAGTTGAAGAATACTTTGAACCATGATGACCAGCTTTTAAAACGTCAGCTTTTAAGTTTATGTTTTGTAATATTAACTCTTCTTCGGTTTCTTTGGTGGCATCGCCAGTAAGCAGAAAATCATTATCTTCATAGCTCAACATCGCAACCAAAGAAAGAAAATTGCAATCTCCTTCATTATCATCTATTAGTTCTTTTGAGGAAGGCCAGAGAAAATCAAAAAATAAATCATCTTTAACAACCATTCTTTGGGGAGTATCAATGGTATGCCTTTTAATATTTTTAGATTCAATTAAAGAGTTAAACTCAATGTAAGCGGGATTGAAACTTTTTATTCCACTTTCCGCTACTGCACCAACAGACCAACGCCGTAAAACTTCAACCAATCCGATTAAGTGATCGCCGTCTGGATGAGTTAAAACCATTAAATCAATATGCCGTTTAGTTAATGGGATATATTGGTCTAATTTTCTAATAATATTTTTATCAGGACCACCATCTATAAGAATATTTTGTTGTGGGGTTTGGATTAAAATTGCATCTCCTTGTCCTACATCTAAAAAAACAACTCTCAATTCTGTTGAAATTGGCGAAACAAAAAACAAAGAATAACCTAAAATAATTAAATTAACAAAAAATAATATCCCAATTATTAATATGGAAGTTGATACAAATTTTTTAGATTTTTCTGACTTATTTTTGTTAAAAAAATGTAATCGCATCTGATTAAACTATTATTATTTGCAAAAGTTTGGACACTCGGTGTCCAAACTTTTATTTCAATCTAATGAAGAGTAAAAACAATAAAATGTATATGGATAATACAGCTAATAAAGGAAAACCCATAATCACAAAAGATAAATAAGGAATAGCTGACAAAATCTTTGCTATTAAAATAATATATGTTATTAAAATCCAAACTGGCCAAAAAAATATCTGAGCCAACCAGAAACTTATAAAGCTTGCAAATATAAAGAAAAAGCCCAGTAACATTACTATAGGCATAACCAATAAAATCAAAAGATTAGAAATTGGGGCTATTAAAGATAAATTACCAAAGTAATATAAAATCAATGGTAGAACCAAAATCTGGGCACTGAGCGTAATACTTAAATAATTTCTCAAAGGAAAAAATCTATGATTAGGTATTTTCTCAAACCATTTATTAAATAATTTATAGAAAAGACAAATACCTAGAACTGCTAAAAAAGATAATTGAAATCCAATATCAAATATTAATAATTTTGGATTTATCAATAACATTAATATTCCAATCAAAGCCAAAGAATTCAAGGATAAATAAGGACGTTCAATATTGTGAGCTAATAATAAAACCAAGCCCATTAAGCCAGCGCGAATAGCAGAAGCAGGGGCTCCTATTAAAATAATGAATAATGATATAATAAAAATTGTAGGCAAAAAAACTTTTTGTCGTTTAATCAAAAAAACATTTGTCAGCAGTATGGCGATAACTTGAATTAAAATAGCGATATGGAGACCAGAAACCGCTAAAAGATGCGATACGCCTGATAAACTAAACCAGCTTCTCATATCAGAAGGTATTTGTTTTTTGAGTCCTAATAATATTGCTGACAAAAAAGTTGCCTGGGGTTCAGGAAAATTGGCTGTAATAAAATTCAAACTTTTCTTTTTGAATTTTAAAATATTTGAGTATATACTACTTTGCTTAGATTTTTCAATGATTCTAATTTTAGGCCAATAGCAAACAGAATAAATTCCATAACGAGATAAATAGTTGCCATAATCAAAACCCTCAATCAATTCTGGGCCCTCTGTCTTACACTCTACCTCTAATACATCACCATATTGATAATCAGAATATAGGGGGGCGTTAACTAAAATCTTACCTTTTAAATCTTTGCCATCAATTACAATATTGCCAAGCGTAATTTTAATTTTATCAAGGCGCTCATCTATTTCTTTAATCACCTTGCCCTGAAAAACAACTTTTTCGTCATTGAAAAAAGCAATATGATTCTCGTCTATTGTTTCTTCTCTAAATTGATAATAAACAATTCCTATAAAGAAAAAAAGAAAGATAAAAAAATAAATCTTAGCTTTCTTGCTTATGAAAATTAATATTAATAATAGTATTGTTGTCGCAAAATATAGGAAAAAAGAAGAAATGAACAAAAAAGATGCTAATCCTATGCCTAAAACAAAAGAGAACAAGCAATAAAAAAATATTTTAGACGAAGTCATAACATTCCTTATTCTACTGTAACGCTTTTGGCTAAATTACGTGGTTTATCTACATCACACCCACGCTTTACAGCAATATAATAAGACAATAACTGCAAGGGAATAACATTTAATATTGGGGAAAGAAAATCAACCGTTTCGGGAACATAAATTATTTGACTGGACAAACGTTTAATAGTTTTGTCTCCTTTGTTAGCTATAATTAAAATATTTCCTCCTCTGGCTTTTATTTCTTCTATATTGGTTATTATTTTTTGATAAATCAAGTCCTCTTTGTTAGTAGCAATTACCACAACTGGCATATCTTTGTCAATTAAAGCAATGGGGCCATGTTTTATCTCCGCCGCTGGATAACCTTCGGCATGAATATAAGAAATCTCTTTTAATTTTAATGCCCCCTCTAAAGCTGTCGGAAAATTATATCCCCTACCCAAATATAAAACATTTTTAAATTTATAATATTTTTCAGCAATTGCTTGAATCTTTTTATTATCTGATAAAATTTCTTCAACCTGTTGGGGAAGTTTTTCCAATGCCGAAATATATTTTATGAGCTGTCCTTTTCTTATTAGTCCTTTTTTAAAACCCAAAAATAATGACAAAATTGAGAACAAGGTAATCTGTGAAGTAAACGCCTTTGTAGAGGCAACCCCAATTTCTGGTCCAGCATGAATATAAATGCCAGCATCTGACTCGCGAGCGATTGTTGAGCCAACTACATTAACAATGCCAAAAACATGACCACCTTCTTTTTTTATCTTTCTTAATGATTCTAAGGTGTCGGCCGTCTCTCCTGATTGACTAATGACAAAATAAGATGTTTTTTCATCAATAGGCTGGTTAGAATATCTAAATTCAGAGGCATATTCAGTGCTCCCTGAAATGCCAACTAAGCTTTCAAAAAGACACTTAGCTATTAGTCCAGCATGCCAAGAAGTGCCACAGGCCAAAAAAACTACTCGAGGAGATTGAGATATAAAATCAAGCCATTTGCTTAGTCCCCCTAATCTAATTATTCCTTCTTTTTTAAAAACCCTACCTCGAAATGCATTAGCAATTGTCTCGGGCTGTTTAAATATTTCCTTAAGCATAAAATGAGGAAATCCTTCTTTTTCTATTTTAGCTAAATCCCATTCAATATTTTGAATTTCTTTTTTAATTTTTAAATTTTTTGAATTTGTTATCTTCATCCCTTTATGGCTTAAAACGCCAATCTCGCCATCATCTAAATAGATAACCTTTTTAGTGTGCTCAATAATAGCAACTGGGTCGGAGGCAACAATATATTCCCCTTTGTCGCAAACGCCGATTGCCAAAGGACTTCCCTTTTTAGCAACAATTAATTTATCGGGCTCTTGCTCGCAAATAATTGCCAACCCATAAGCACCTTCCAGTAAACTTAAAGTTTTTTGGACAGATTTTAACAAATCATTCTCGTAATATTCTTCTATTAAATGCGCTATCACTTCTGTGTCTGTTTCTGATTCAAACTTGTGCCCTTTTTTAATTAACCACTTTTTTAAAGAACGATAATTCTCAATAACGCCGTTATGAACTAAAAATATTTTTTTATCACAATCAAAATGCGGATGCGCGTTATCTTTGTTAGGCTCTCCATGAGTAGCCCAACGATTATGAGCAATAACCAAATGACTTTCTTTAGAATCAAAAGAGAGTTGCTTTTCTAAAACAACAACCTTACCTTTTGTTTTTTGACAAATAATTTTATTGCCAAACAAAGCAGCCAAGCCAGCAGAATCATAACCACGATATTCCAATCGTTTTAATCCTTTAATGCTAATTTTTATTCCATTTTTGGGACCAATATAGCCAACAATTCCACACATAATACTTATTTTTTAAGTGAGCTTTCTATTATTTCTTCCAAGTCTCCGTCCAAAATTTTTTCTGGATCGTTTGTTTCATATCCTGTTCTTAAATCTTTAACCATCTTGTAGGGATGCAGAACATAAGAACGAATTTGATTTCCCCAAGAAGCTGACTTAAATTCTCCGCGCAAACTTTGTTTCTCTTCTTCTAGTTCAGCTTGAGCATAATGATAGAGCTTTGATTTTAAAATTTTCAATGCTCTTTCTTTATTCTGATTTTGCGACCTCTCAGATTGACAACTAACTGTCAGTTTAGTGGGAATATGAACAATCCGAACTGCTGTTTCATTCTTTTGAACATTTTGCCCTCCGTGACCAGAGGACAAAAAGGTATCAATTCTTAAATCGTCAGGATCAATTTCAATCTCAACTTCATTCATTTCTGGCAAGACGCTAACCATAGCAAAAGAAGTATGTCTCATTTTTTCGGCATCAAAAGGAGAAATTCTTACCAAACGATGAACCCCTGCTTCTTCTTTTAAAAAACCGTAAGCAAACTCACCTTCTATTTCTATTGTAACACTTTTAATACCTGCTTCTGTGCCCCGCGATTGCTCAATAATATGAGTTGTCCATGCTTTTTTTTCAGCAAATCTCAAATACATCCTCAAAAGCATTTCTGTCCAATCTTGAGCATCTACTCCGCCAGCCCCTGCAAAAATAGAAAAAAGCGCATCTTTTTTGTCATATTTGCCAGACAAAAAAGTTGCCTTCTCCATATCAATTAATTCTTTTCTAATTTTATTAAATTCTTGCTCAATATCTTTTCTCAGAGTTACTGTCTGGTCGTCTTTGTCTAAAATGGCTATTTCTAAACAATCCTTTATGGAAGTTTGCAAATCTTGCCATTTATCTAATGTATTTTTAAAATCTGCTAATTCTTTTGACTTATTGCTGGCTTGTTTTTGGTTGCCCCAAAAATTTGGTTTAGCCATTTCTTTTTCTAATTCCTGAATTTTTTGTTTTATAAGATCAATATCAAAAAAATCCCGCATCTTGATCATCCGTTGCTCAAAATTATTTAATTCTGAAATTAATTCTGTCATTTCCATATATATAGTATTATACCAAAATATATAAAACCCTACAAACATAAAAGTTTGGAAGCTCAGCTTCCAAACCTTACTAATGTTTTTGCCCAACGTCTACAGATTAACTATAATACAAAAAAACACTACAAGGTCAGACCCCGTAGAACGGGGTACAGCTCTGGAGTGTTGAGATGTATATAATTATTTTTGAAATATTTATTCTTGTTCTGCTTTATCTCTTCTTGCTTTTCTGACACCTACCATTGTATAATCACCATAAACTCCTTGAGCAACACGGCCCTCGTCTGCGCCTTGAGACAAAAAATTTTCTCTCATGTCCCATGCTCTATCTGAATCTAACCCAGCTAAACTTTTAACAATCCAATTGTTATTTACGCCATAAGATAACATTCTTTCTCTCATGTCCCATGCTCTATCTGAATCTAACCCAGCTAAACTCTGAGTAATTGAATTCCTTGTTCCCTTTCGAAGCAAAAGATTTTCTCGCATTTTCCATGCTCTATCTGAATCTAAACCAGTTAAACTCTGAGCAACCCAATTCTGATATAATTCTTGAGTAGATAAATTAGTATAGATTTTAGACAAAATCCTCTTTCGCATATCCCATGCTCTATCTGAATCTAAACCAATTAAACTTAAGGGAACTGATTCTTTGACTGTGCCCTTAGAAAAAAATTCTTCTCGCATTTTCCATGCTCTATCTGAATCTAAACCAACTAAACCTCTAACAATATCAGGCTTGTGTATGCCTTGAGACAAAAGATCTTGTCGCATATCCCATGCTCTATCTGAATCTAAACCACTTAAACTCAGAGCAACTAAATCCTTGTTTACGCCTTGAAACAAAAGCTCTTCTCGCATTTTCCATGCTCTGTCTGAATTTAACCCAGCTAAACCAGAAATAATCCAACGCTTATCTACGCCCTGGGCCAAAAAATCTTCTCGCATTTTCCATGCTCTGTCTGAATCTAACCCAGCTAAATTCTCGGCAACTAAATCCTTGTTTGCACCTTGATATAAAAGAGTTTGGATATAATCAAGAGCTTTTTCTTGAAATTCTTGATCATTTTCTTTAATCATAAATTTTAAAATTAGAACAAATTAAATTATTTAGTTCAATAATTTTAGCAAAAAATATATATTTTGTTAAATAAAGGTTGAGGAACTTGGCTCCCAAGCTAAGACTGAGACTCTCAATTCTGCTACTTTATTTAGACTCTGTAATTTCCATATATAATATTATATCAAAATATTAGAATATTAAAAACCCCACAAACAATCTATATACAAAAACACTACAGGGTCGGACCCTGTAGTGTTGTGATATATATGATTATTTCTTAAATCTTTATTCTTTTTCTGGCTTCTCTTCTGGCTTCTCTTCTTTAAAATCATCAGCTCTAAAAAGCAAAGCAGCTTCGTGGCTCGCTTCCACGCCAGGAATAGCATGCTCCATTTCATTGGCTACTTTCATCAATAATTTTGCGTCTCCTGTGTTTAATTTCTTCCCCTCTGCTCTATCTTCTACGCCTTGCTTTATGATTTCTTCTGCATCTTTTAAAAGTAGATCAATTTTTTCTTTCGCGATTTTAATTGCTTCTTCTTGTAAGTCGCATATGCCTGATTTTTCTATTACCTCTATACGTTGATTAAATGTAGCTACAAAATGATCTATTCTATCTTTAATAAACTGAGCGAGGCGTCTATCTGATTCTTCTCTATTAGGGTTATCTTTTAATAACTCACCTGCGCTATATTCAAGAATATCCACATTTTTTTCTATCTCATCAGCAGGCGCATTCTTTTCTAAACAATCACGGATATAATCTTCTAATTTGGAAAAAACATCAACGCTATTGTGTGCACCACTAAAATATTTTTTTTCTCTTTCAGACATCATTCCTTCTTTGATTCTTTTATAATCCATAATGTCCTGAATCGCATTAAATCTCTCCGAAAGCTTAACTTTTCTTTCTTCTTCTGTACCTTTATTCTCTTTTTCTTCTTGCGAATCTACTTCCTGGTTCGGCATTACATCTTCTTCTGTTGATTCTATTATTTCTTCTTTTTTGTCCTCTTTTGACTCAGTGTTCGTCGGATCAACAGGAGGTTGAAAATCTTTTTCACTTATCATAAATTTAATAATTAAAATAAATTAGATTGTTTGGTTATTTAATTACTTAGTATTAATGATATTAGCAAAAAAGAGAGCTTTTGTCAAATACACTACAAGGTCAGACCCTGTAGTGTTGTGATATATATAGTTATTTATTAAATATTTATTATTATTCTTCTGTTGGTTTGTTGTATTCTTCTAAGATTACTTTAATTATTTTTTCTTCGCCTTGATGATAAACTTTTAATTCTATTTCATCTCCGGGTTGATGTTTTTGAATAGCCCTAGATAAAGAATATTCTTCGTTAATTTTCTCTCCATTAACCTCCAAAATAATATCATTTTCTGCTAAACCTGCTTTATTAGCTGGAGAACCCGGAATAACAGCTAAATCAGATTCTTCGGGTCCGCGAACAATTAAAGCTCCGTAATTAACTTCTAAATTATTTTTCTCAATAATATCCTTATTAATCAATGTATACCTTACCCCTATGTATGGTCTAATAATATAACCATATTCTTTAACGCTTTCAATAACTTGCTTAGCTTGATTAACTGGAATAGCAAATCCTATTAATTGTCCTTCTATATTAATGGCTGTGTTAATGCCAATTACTTCTCCTTGCAAATTAATTAAAGGACCACCAGAATTACCAAAGTTAATAGCTGCGTCAGTTTGAATTACATTTTCTAAAACCTCTGATGAACCATAAGCATCACCAGCGATTACTCGCCTGCTAATACCACTAATAACGCCTTTAGTAACTGTATTACGATATTCTCCCAAAGCATTTCCGATAGCTATCACTGTTTGTCCAATCTTTAGTGTATCTGAATCTCCTAATTTAATCTCTGATAAATCAGATGCTTGAACTTTCAAAATCGCAATATCATTAAATGGGTCTCGCGCCAAAACCTCTGCTTCATATTTCTCGCCATCGTTTGTAATAACAGTATATTCTGCTTCTGTGTCTGAAACTACATGTTTATTGGTCAAGATTAAACCATCTTCACTTGAAATAATAAAACCAGTACCGCCGCCTATTTGTCGTGTCTCCTTTTTCTCTTCCTGTGGTGGATTTGGTCCCCAATTTTCTGGTATTCGTGGGCCATAAAAAAAATCATCAAAACCAAAAGACCAATTTTTAAAAAAATCATCAAATGAGGATTGTGGATTGCCGTAATAAGTAGTAATCTCTTTGGTAACTATAATGCTCACTACAGATGGACTTGCCTGTTCTACGGCTATAGTCGCATCTTGGTTTGAAGTAGGTAATAAATTATTATCACTATGCCTGATTACCTGTGGGGCAATAATAGAAGAAGTAGAAATAAAATCCGTCAGAAAATAACTACCAGCATAATATCCGGCAAAACCGCCAGCTATCGCGCCAATAATCATACTAACTAACATTACACCCATAATAGGCCTTAATTTGAAACGAAGGGTAAAAAAAGTGCCTGGTTTTTTCTTTTTGGGCGCTGGTTTTTTCTCTGTCCAAATCACCTTTCCTTCCTCTTCCTCTTTCTCTTTTTTAAGAAAATCAGGTTTTGATGGAGAAAATATTTTTTTGAAAAACATAAAAATATATTAAATATTTAAGATATGTATTAATAACGAATTTCTATATTTAATTTATTATCAATCTTTTTGGAGACGCCTTTAAACCATTGTTGCGAATATGGTTTTATTTTTTTCAATTTCGAATCAAATGTATTTTCTGATCTAAACTGTTGTAAACAATATTTTAAAGCTCCTTTAATTTGATTAGTAATTTTTAAAATATCATCATCGTTCAAAAAACATGGAATAACCGTAGTGCGAAATTCATAATCAATTTTGGAACCCATAATAATCTTAATACTTTTTTGAATATTACTCAAGTTAATTTTAACACCACTAACCTCACTATATCTCTTAACGTCCAAAGGAGCCTTAATATCCATAGCTATATAATCGACCAATTTTTTTTCTAATAAATAAGTAATCATGTCAGGGTTAGATCCATTGGTTTCTATTCCTAATAGCAATCCTATTTTCCTAACTTTTTGAATAAAATTTACTAAATCTTCTTTTTTGCTAACTAATGGCTCGCCCCCCGTGAGCATTAAGCCGTCAAGTAGATCTTTATTCTTTAAGCAATAATCTAGAATTTCTTTTTCGTCAATTTTGGGCAATTGCGGAGAAGCAGGAATCAAATCTGGATTATGACAAAAAGGACAACGAAAATTACATCCTCCCACGAAAACAACTGAACAAATCTTGCTTGGCCACTCAATCAATGATTCTTTTTGCCAACCATAAAAAATCATAAGGACGGCTTAAAATTCTTTCTTTCTGAATATTCTTCTTGCTTTCCTTTATGCCATTGTTGGACCGGCCTTAAATAACCGACAATGCGAGAATAAACTTCAGCACGAGCATTGCACTGAGGACAAATAAAATGTTCTCCACTAAGATAACCGTGATTGGGGCAAATACTAAAAGTTGGAGTAAAGCTAAAATATGGTAAATGAAATTTGGTAAAAACTTTTTTAATCAATGATTTAACTACACTAACATCGGAAATTTTTTCTCCTAAAAATGCATGGAAAACAGTTCCTCCAGTATACTTTATTTGAAACTCATCTTGTAATTTTAGGGCCTCTAATAATCCCCCTTGGTAATCAACTGGTAATTGGCTAGAATTTGTGTAATAAGGAGCGCTAGTGCCAGCCGTAATAATATCCGGATATTTTTCCTTGTCCATTTTTGCTAAACGGTAACTCGTGCCTTCGGCCGGCGTAGCCTCTAAATTATAAATTTGGTTGGTTTCTTTTTGATATTCTAATAAACAATCACGCATAAAATCCAAAATTTTTAGAGCAAATTTTCTTCCTTTTTCAGAAACAATATCTTCCCCCATAAAATTTAATAAAGCTTCATTTAAACCCACTAATCCGATTGTTGAAAAATGATTAGCCAAGTAACTTTTGCGTAATTTTTTAATCTCAGAAAGGTAAAATTTAGAATATGGATAAAGACCTTTGTCCATAAAACCCTCCAGAACTTTTCTCTTAATTTCTAAACTTTCTTTTGCTAAATCCATTAAATGTCCTAACCGTTCCCAAAATTCTTTTTTAGTTTTGGATAAATAACCAATTTGAGGCAGATTGATGGTTACAACTCCCGTGCTTCCCGTAAGTGGAGCGCTACCAAAAAGACCCCCACCTCTATGATGGAGTTCTTTGTTGTCGATTCTAAGACGGCAACACATACTTCTGATGTCTTCTGGGTCAAGGTCAGAGTTTATAAAATTGGAAAAATAGTTAATGCCGTATTTAGCTGTTGCCTCCCACATCGGCTTATAAGCAGGATTATCCCAATCAAAATCCTTAGTAATGTTAATGGTGGGAATAGGGAAAGTAAAAACTCTCTGGTCGGCATCCCCTTCCATAATAATTTCATAAAAAGCTTTGTTCAGCATATTCATTTCTTTCTGAAATTCTCCATAAGTCCTGTCCTGAGCTTTTCCGCCAATAATTACAGGTAATTTAGCCATATTTTTAGGCACCCTTAAATCAAGTGTGATGTTTGAAAATGGAGTATTCCCTGTAATAAAAATTTTGCCGTTTCTTTTGGCTATCACGGTTTCATTGGATGTATTTGGACACCAAATAATACCGCTATATTCAATTTCTTCAACGGTATCAATATAAGTATCTTTATGTTGAATCATCCTGATAATATATCTATCTTTTTTAGATAAAGCATTATCTGGATGACGAACCGAAACAGTTGCTCCAAAACCAGCATTAACAATCACATGCAAAAGAGAGTCTCTTATCTGTGCTGAAGTGGTCATAATTTTACATCCATTATAACCATCACCCTTAATGTAGGTCTCTAAAAATAACTTGGCTGATTCTCTTCCACAATTAATTATACTTTGAGGAATAAACTTTACTCCTTTTTCTTTGTCTGAACCAAAATATTTTAGAATCTTTCTTGTGCCGTTGGCATCAAATCTAATAACCATACATTCTTGCCCTAATCCAAGTTGTGATCTTTCGGTATATTTTAAATTTAAACCATGACAAATAGATAATATTTCTTGATAATTTTTCCTATTTTTAATACGTGATTGATAAATACTAATCCTGCCAGAACCCCGCTCTCCTTTATCTAAAGTGCCTTCTGACACGACCCAAGCAATTAATTTAATAATATTTTTATCAATGCTTTTTTCTTTTATATTTCCATTACTCCCCACAGGAACAATAAATGGGGATTTTAATTTAAGAACATCCTCAATTTTTTCTAAAATATATGAATTTGAACCAAATTTCTTTCTTACGACGCGATGTTTTGGTGAAATTAATTGGTCGCTAATCCTGTTTTTCAAATTATACATTTTCCCTTTATAATTCTTTTGAAAAATATTATTCACTGGCAAATATTCAATACAACCATTTTCTATATTAAATGTAGCGATAATATCATTTTTCTTAACTTGATTATATTTTGCCCATCCATTCTTAGTGAGGATTTCAGTATCTTTAGAAACACACTGAAAGCCTACCCGTGTCGGAACATTGCAATTGAACAAGAATTCTTGAATTGCTTGTTTAACTTCTTTATAATTCAATTTGTCGTAAGCAATAAAAGGAGCTAAATAAGTATCAAAAGAAGAAAAAGCTTCTGCTCCAGCAGCTTCTCCCTGAAGGGTATAAAAAAAATTGACAACCTGACCTAAAGCTGGACGAAAATGCTTGGCTGGTTTAGAAGATATTTTTCCAAAAACGCCAGTAAATCCTTTCAACAATAAACCATGCAAATCCCAACCCATGCAATAAGTACCTAAGCAACTAAGATCGTGAATATGGAAACTGCCCGAATGAATTGCTTCTCTAATTTCTTTGGGATAAATTTTATTAAGCCAATATTTTTTGCTAGCCAATCCAGAAATATAATTATTCAATCCTTGCAAAGAAAAAGTCATATTAGCATTCTCTTTTATTTCCCAATCTGCTTCCGCTAAATATTTATTAACCATATCCACACTTTTATCTTCTTCTCCAATAATTTCTCTAGCTTCACGCCTCTTTTCACGATAAAGAATGTAAGCACGAGCTACATCAGCTAAATCAGCATGGATTAAAACCTGTTCTACAATATCCTGAATATCCTCCACTCCAGGTACTTTATCTGGAAAACGATTAGCAACTATTTTAACCACCTTCTCTGTTAATTTTTTGGAATCTTTTCCATCCTCACCTTTTACGGCAAAAATGGCTTTATAAATAGCTTCAGTAATTTTAATCTTGTTAAAATTTACTACTTTTCCATTTCTTTTTCTAATCTTGCTGATATTCCTCATAATATAAATATATTATTTAATTAGATTAAAGATTGAACTTGTTTAATAGCTTTGGGCAAAAGAGGTAATAAAATATTACTGAAACCAATCAAAATGCCAGCAAATATAGATGTTTCTAAAAAATTAGCCCAAACAACTCCCAATGGAAGTTTTGATGAAAAATATAAAATAAAACCAATTATTAATGCTCCCTCAACTAAACCAAACAAAGCTCCAGCTAAACGGTTAAAAATTTTTAAGATAGAAAAATCAAACACTTTATTAAGCGCTCGGAATATAAAGAAAATAATTGCTTGCGCAATAAAAAAAATGAGAAGAAAGGATAAAATCCGAGACAAAGTAAAATTATCCTTCAAAAGAGGCAATATCTTTAAGGCCAAAGCTTCATATAAACGACTAGCAATTATTAAAGACAAAACAAAAGCTACTATCCCGCTAATAGTTCTAATAAGTCCGTGCCAAAGCCCAAACCAAACAAAACCAAGCAAAATAAGCAACAAAACTAGGTCAAATAAAGTCATAAAAATATAATTAAAAGAATTTAAATTTTAAATTACACATGTAGATACACATGTAGATGTTGGGTAAAAACACTCCCCAAAAGGTAGAGGTTGGGTAAAAACAGTTCTATAAACGGGGGAATAAGATTTTTCCTTGGGATACATTTGTAAATTCTGTTTTTCCCCATTGTTGTCCAATGGATAAAGATTTTTCTTTTTCTGAATTTTCCAGGCCTAAACTTTTAAAAATTTCGTCGCTTTTATCGGGCATAAAGGGCTGAATTAACCAAGCAATATGACGCAAACTTTCCAATAGATTATAAATTACATTCTTGTACTGCTTAAAATTATCCTTAAATAATTTCCATGGTTCGTTCTTGTCAACATAACGATCACAAAATCCTATAAAGTTTTGAATGCTTGTCGTGATTGTTTCAAATTTTAATTCGTTAAAAAAGATATCATAATTTTTCCATAAAACTTTAATTTCTTTTTGAAATTTTTGCTCAATATTTTTAGAGGACAAAAAATTCTCATTAGCTTTTTCCGCTAAAGACAAAACTCTTCTCAATAAATTTCCCAGACCATTAGATAAATCTGCGTTATATTTATCATAGAACTTGGATTGCGAGATATCACCATCACGACCAAAAGGAAAGGAGGAAAGTATCAGCCAGCGCAAAGCGTCTACACCAAAAATTGTTGCCATTTCTTCGGGGTCAATAGCATTTCCCATAGATTTGCCCATTTTTTGTCCATTGATTGTAAAAAAACCGTGGATATATAATTTGCGTGGCAATGGAATATTTAAGGCCAAAAGCAAAGCTGGCCAAATAACAGCGTGAAATCTTAATATATCTTTACCCAACAACTGAACATCTGGCGGCCATTGTTCTGGTATTTGATTTACTTTGCCATTCCATCCCAAACCAGAAAGATAATTTAATAAAGCATCTACCCAAACATAAATAGTCTGCTTTGGGTCCCAAGGAAGAGAAATCCCCCACTTTACATTGGTTCTAGAAATAGCTAAATCCTCTAACTTATTCAACTCTAAAAAACTAAGAAGTTCCTTCCTTCTTTCTATAGGTTCAATAATTAACTCGCCTTTTTTGATTAGTTTCAGTAATTTTTCTTGAAAGACCGACAATTTAAAAAAATAGCAATCTTCAGATAAGCTGATTGCTTTTTTCTTGTGGATAGGACATTCTCCGTTAATTAGTTCTTTGGGAGTATAATACCTTTCGCAAGCGACACAATAAAGTCCTTTGTAAACACTCTTATAAATCAGCTTCTTGTCGTTCAATATCTGCAAAACCTTAGCAACTATTTTCTTGTGTTCGGAATTGGTCGTCCTGATGAAATTATCATAAGAAATTTTTAGAGTATCCCAAACCTTTTCATACTTAGCTGAAATTTGATCGCATAATTTTTGAGGCTCCATTTTCTTTTCAGTAGCCATCTGAGCTACTTTAGCGCCATGTTCATCAGTGCCGGTCAGAAAAAATACTTCCTCTCCTTTCATTCTATGAAATCTAGCCAAAACATCAGCAGCAATAGTAGAATAAGCATGACCTAAATGAGGATAATCATTAACATAATAAATAGGAGTGGTGATGTAAAATTTTTTCATAAGAATAAAATTATTTATTTGCTACAACAATTACAAATTCTCCTTTAAGAGCTTTATCTTTCATTAATGGTAATAAATCTTCAACAGCACCTCGATAAATAGTTTCAAATTTCTTTGTTAATTCCCTACAAATTACAATTTTTTTTTCCAAATTTAATTCCAATAAAGTATTTAAAGTTTTTTGGATTCTATGCCCAGATTCAAAAAAAACACTAGTTAAGGAACTATTCACTATCTGTTCTAAAATTTTACGACGGCCTTTCTTTTGAGGGATAAAGCCATAAAAAATAAACTTATCAGTAGGAAATCCTGAAACAGATAAAGCTGTGATGGGTGCACAAGGTCCAGGGATAGGGATTACTTTCAATTTATCTATTCTTTCAATCGCTAAATTAATTAATTTATTTCCAGGATCTGATATCCCAGGAGTGCCAGCATCAGATACCAAAGCTATGTCGTGCCCATTATTGAGTAAATCCAAAATATAATCAATTTTTCTCTGATTGGAATGCTGGTGATAACTAACTAATTTATTTGAGATATTATAAAAAGACAAAAGTTTTTGCGTATGCCTAGTGTCTTCGCAAAGAATAAAATTTACGCTCTTTAAAATTTCTAAAGCTCGGGCGCTAATGTCTTGAAGGTTTCCAATGGGAGTAGCGATAATGTATAAATTCATGCCAAAAATATTAAAATTTTAGAGCAAAGCGAATTAAATTTTATTTTATTTTTGAGCACCCTGTTAAATAATTTCGCCTTTGGCGAAATTACTGCATAGCAGTATTTAACAGGGTAGTCGTCTTTGTTGCTGAAAAATCTTCACCCTACGGGTTTGATTTTATCAGACAAAGTCGCTACTTAACGGGCAATCCTAATGGTGGTTCGGCTTTTTTGCTACTGGTTTTTTTAATAAGAGATACTTTTATCATATTAACTGGGAAATGATAAATAGTGGCTAATTCCTCTGTGTTTAAAATGCTTTTGGGAGCCGAACGTTCAGGTAGGGTTAAAAAATTTTTAACTTTAAAAATTATCTTAGGGATACCAACCCTTGCCCTCCACTTGAAAGCTCTTTTTTGATATGCCTTAATAACTTCTTGTTTTTGGGCTTCTAAAATTTTACTGCCCTTCCAATTCTTCTCAGCAACCCTTGAAACTAATGAAACCTCAAAACTATTTAAATCTATTGCGCGAAAAGCGTTAAAAGCGCCCAAAGTTCCTGTTATACCTCTATCTTTGGCAAAAACTTCTTTATCAGCCAAATAAACCATCCTGATGCAAGATTCAAAAGCGATTTTAGATATTTTATTTTGAATCGCATCAATCAAACGTTTGTCTCCTGGTAAAGAAATATTCTTTTCTTCTTTGTCTTCAAATTTATCTACCGTTGGATGAAGATCTAGGACTTCTTTAATAAATTCTACTGCATCTTGCCCAAATTTCATCAGGAAAAGCACAGCCATATCTATAATGTTGTTAGGATTTTTTTTAATATCCTTCCCAAGTAAGATCTTTTTTATTAATCTCTCTCCCTCTTCCTTAAGTTCTGAGTCAATTGGAGTAATAATAAATTGGAGCCAAATTTGTTCGCTTGCCTTCAATCTGCCCAAAACTTCCAAAAGATCTATTAATGGATCTTTTAATTCTTTACTAAGTTTGTGCTCAAATTCAGGGTAAGTTTTAATGGGAATGGGATTTTGTTCAACCAGTTTAAGGTCCGCGCCCCAGACATTATGCTTATCTTCTAAAAATCCTTCTAATGCATTATCTGTGTAATCTTGGTTTTCTTCAAAAATTTCTAAACTAGGATAAGAAGTGTAGATAGCTGATTCCACTAAATCACGAAATTGAACTGGGGTGTGTATAAAAAATTGAATTTGTCCCTCAATGCTGACCATTTCTAAAGATATATTCAGTTGGCTTTTGCCTTGAATATTCTTTTCATACCATGTAAATTTCTCTCTAATGCCTGCTAAATGCACAAAAAATCTTTCCACTGCTTCTGGGCCCTGCTCATTATCTTTGGGCATATTAATTCCCAAAAGTATATATTTCTGTTTGGATAAATATTGTTTCTTATTTTTGTCTATCCAATGCTTCCATATTATTGTTAAAATAACAAGGGTTAAAAATATCCAAAGACCATAATTTAAAAAAAACTGAGCAAAATAATAAAAACCTTGCTCAATATAGAAAGATAAAAGATTTGGGTTTAATATAAAATCAAAATTCATATATAAGCAAAGCTTGAAATTAAATATTATTGTATAAAAATTAAGGTATTTTAATTATAAGATACAAAATTAGAGACCCTCTTGAGATAATTTTTCTAATAAATTTTTCTGTTGGGAGCTCAAACGCTTAGGAATTTTAATATTAATTTTAACAATTTGATTTCCTTTTTTGGATACCCCTTTTCCTTTTAAACGGAATTCCTGACCAGATTGAGTGCCTGAGGGAATTTTTAAATTCACTTCTCCATATAAAGTTTTTATTTTAACCTTATCTCCGAGAACAGCTTGAGAAATTAAGACCTCTTGTTCACTAAAAATATCATTTCCTTGACGTTGAAAAAATGAATCTGGTCGTATAACAACTATAACATATAAGTCGCCTTGTTCTCCGTCCAATTTTCCAGCTTCTCCGTAATCATGAAATCTGATGGTCTGCCCACTCTCAACTCCAGCTGGTATCTTAATTTTAATTTTAGAAAATTCTTTAACTCGTCCCTGACCATGACAATAATGACATTTTTTCTCTGGAATGTTTCCTTGTCCATGGCACTCTGGGCAAATACTTCTGGTTCTAAAATTTCCTAAAAAAGTTGATTGATTTTGGATAATTTCTCCTTTTCCTTGGCAAGAAGGACAAATAACCATTTTACTGCCGGGCTCTAAACTCGTACCTTTGCATTTTGGACATTTTGTATATCGCTCAAAACGAAGTTCTTTTTCTACGCCAAAAATTGCTTCCCTAAAATCAATAACTAAACGAACCTGAATATCTCGTCCTCTATTGGTTGATCTTGTCCCTCTGCTAAATCCTCTGTTCCCGCCAAACAAATCTCCGAATATATCTCCCAGCCCGCCGAAGTCAGACCCATTAAAACTAAAACCACCCGAACCTTCCTCTCTCATGGCATCAGCATAAGAAGCAAAATCATTAAAATCAAATCCCTTATAATTCCCTTGAGCTTTAGCTTGTTCAAACTTAGACCCGTACTGATTATACATCTTACGTTTTTCTGGATCAGAAAGAGCCTGATAAGCAGCGTTGATTTCTTTGAATTTTTGCGCATCTCCGCCTGCTTTATCTGGATGATGTTTGTGAGCTAATTTTCTAAAGGCCTGTTTAATTTCTGAGGATGAAGCATTCTTGTCAACTCCTAAAATTTTATAATAATCTGTCATAATGAATTTTTAGCATAAAGCAGGGGCGAGAGGAATCGAACCTCTGACAAAAGTTTTGGAGACTCCTATGATACCACTTCACCACGCCCCCTCTAAGGAAACAAAATTATTTTGTCTCTTTATGAAGAGTGTGTTTCTTGCACCAACGACAATATTTCTTTAACTCTAGCCTATCTTTGTTGGTTTTTTTGTTTTTTCTAGAGTAATAATTTATACGATGACATTCACTACACTCTAATTTAATTAAGTTGTCTTGGGACATAATAATTCATTTTAATTGATTTATGGAGCCTGGAGTCGGATTCGAACCGACGACCTATAGTTTACAAAACTATTGCTCTGGCCA
>CAZDOL010000008.1:9885-30274 GCA_964507075.1 uncultured Gammaproteobacteria bacterium | reverse complement strand
GCTATTTCTAAAAATCGTTGGTTTTGGAGCGAAAGAAATCGTCCCCTCACTTTATTAAAGTTTTATAAACTACCAACCTTAATTTTAATTTTCCCATTCTGGATTTTGATGGAATTAGGCATTTTGGCTTATAGTTTAATGGATGGTTGGTTTGGAACTAAAATTAAGAGTTTTTTTGCTTCTTTGTCTAAGGTTCCTAAAATCTTAAAAAAAAGACATAAGATTCAAAAGACACGTCAAATTAGCGACAGAGAGTTCATAAAACAAATAGATACAAAATTTGATTTTGCTGGATTTGAACATCCCTTAATAAAGTATATTGTTAATCCCATTTTTGGTTTTTGCTGGAAAATCGTGAGAATATTTATTTTTTGGTAGAATTATTATAAAGGTCGTTTATTTATATAATTTAATTATTGATTTATGGCAGGCAAAAAAAAGAAGACACCAAAAAAGAAGAAATAGTCTTTTAAATACAAAAAGCAACGAAGTTTAAGTAAATTTCGTTGCTTTTATTTTATTTTTTATTTATTTATATTTGAAAAGTAGTATAATAAAATAACACCTGAGAATAATTAATAAATATAGTTTTAAAATTATGAGAAAGATTTTAATTATTATCATCATTCTTGTTATTGTCGTTATTGCGGGATTTTTGATTTTTGCTCCAAACAAAAACCGAAATTTGTCTGAACAGGACAATCAACAAGTTTCTGAGCCAGACAGGCAGGCAATTAGAGAACACGGCGAACCAGAAGATAAAACTGTTTTGGAAACAGGTTTTAGCATTAAGGTGCCCAAAGGTTGGGTTGAGCAGACAGCCCCTATGGGAGTTTCTATGATGGCAGTTAATATGTTGGACGTGGTAAATGATGAACGAGCTAGACAAATTAATTTTCATCCTTATTACGCAGTTACCCTTGATTCTGTACAGAATTTAGATGACCAGCAATATATTGAAACTTTAAAACAAGCCGTTATTCAAGCGACCCCAGGAATTGTTTTTATCAATGAAAACGATTTGGAGATTAACGACAACAAAGCGTATGCCCTAGAAGGAGAAGTGACCCAGAACGAGATTGATTTTAAGGTTCTCTTCATTCTAGTCAAAGGCAAGGGAAATGATATTTGGGTTATTTCTTTTAATACTACTCAAGCTGATTGGGAAGAGAATGCGTCTCAATTCACTGAAATTGCTAATAGTTTCTTAATTCGTTGAAATTGTTAAAGATTTGGTTCTTGAAAAAATAGGGACAGTCACCCCATTTTATATCCTCTATTTTAAGCTAATTTAAGCCAAAAAATTGATTAAAAATAATTATGCGTAAAAAAAGAATTTGTCTTTTGTTTGGTGGTTGTAGTAGCGAGAGAGAAATTTCAATTAGTTCTGCTAATGCGGTTTATGAAGCATTAGATAAAGATAAATATGAAATATTGCGATATGATGCAAGAGATGATTTGCAAAAATTTATTAATGATATTTTTGCCAAAGAATTTGATTTAGTGTTTCCTCTTTTGCATGGTCCTTTTGGCGAGGACGGAAAATTGCAGGGAATGTTGGACATGTTGGACATGCCATATATTTTTTCCAAAACATTAGCTAGTGCTTTAGCTATGGATAAGCACAAATCGAAACTTATTGCTCGTAATGCTAATTTAGAAATAGTACCTGATATTGTTTTAAGACAAAACGATAATTATAATATTAAGGAAATTGTTGACATTTTGTCGTTACCAATTGTTATTAAGCCGAATGAAATGGGTTCATCAATCGGAATGACGATTGTTCAAAAAAGCGGAAAGTTAGCAGAAGGAATTGAAAAAGGATTTAAGTATGACACAACTATTATTTTAGAAAAATTTATAAAAGGCCGTGAATTAACGGTGGCAATTTTCGGAAATAATCCGCCAAAAGCTTTCCCCGTAGTTGAAATCATACCGAGGATTTCTAAATGGTTTGATTATAAAGCTAAGTATGAAGTAGGGGGTAGCGATGAAATTTGTCCAGCAAAGATTCCAGACAAGATTTGCAAGAAGGTAAAAACATTATCTATAGAGATATTTAAAGCCATTGGTTGTAAAGATTTGGCAAGAGTTGATTTTATATGGGACACAGAAAGGGACAAATTATATTTTTTAGAGATTAATACTATTCCTGGAATGACTAAAATAAGCTTAGTTCCTAAAGCGGCTAAGGCCGCTGGAATGGAGTTCGGAAAATTTTTAGATGAATTAATTAAATGTGCAATGGAAGTTTAAGATCTAAATAAACAAAAATAATATAAATTATATGGAAAATTTTAGTGAAATTAAAAAAGTTCAAATTCCAGACAATGATGTTCCGGGATGGATTAAATCTTTGCATGAGGGTGGTTTTAGTGGTAAAGAGATAGATGAGGTTTTGGGAAACCTGAATTTGACATACAAAAAAATAAAAGACCCAGATTTTATTGAAAAAGAATTATCAGAAATTAAAAAATATTTTTGGACCAAATACAAAAAGGTTCTAACTACCGAAGAAACAGAATGCTTCAGGAGAGGGATAGAAGAAAGAATGAATTAATAGAAAGCGATTTAAATAAGTTTAATAGCAAAAAGTATGAAAAATCTTTTTAAATGGTTTAAAAACAAAAATGTCAAAAAATTTGATTTTGTTGATTTAAAAATTAGTGCTTGGTGTGGAATTGCAATAGGATTTATTTTAGCCACATGGATTCATATTAATATTTGGATATGGGTTATTTTGGCAATTTTGTCTTATATTTGGATTATTTATAGAATATTCAGAAAATAGATAAAATATGTTTAATTAGAAAGTTGAGAGGCCGAGCTTCTCGACTTTTTGTCATTGATTTAAGGTTATTATTTTGTTAAAATGAATAATAATTATGATTAACGACTTAAAAAAGAGGTTAAAAATTGCTCATGTTATTTGTGCTTTTCTTCCATATAAGAGCGGAATGGGAAATGTTTGTTTTGAGCAGGTTAAAGAATTAGTTAGATTGGGGCATCAAGTGGTTGTTTTCACTCCTCAATACAAAAAAAATGTGCCATTAACAGAAGATTATTACGGCTTTAAAGTTCAGCGCCTAAAACCGCTTTTTAAATTTGGCAATTCTGCGTTTTTACCCAGATTATCAAAAAAATTGAAAGAATTTGATATTATTCACCTCCATTGGCCTTTTGGAGGGACAGGGGAATCAATATTATTCAATAGGTCTCTTTCATCTCGATTGATTATTCAATATCACATGGACCTAATTGACACTAGTGTTAGGGGTTTTATTTTTTCTTTATATAATATTTTATTCAATGGTTGGTTAGCTAAATTCGGGCAAAGGGTTTTGGTTTCTTCTTTGGCCTATTTAAAAACTTCAAAGATTAAGAAATATTACCAAAAATTTAAAAACAAATTTATTATTAGCCCTTTTGGTGTTGAACAAAATAGATTTTTTCCGCAAGAGAAGAATAAGAAATTATTATCAAAATACGAGATCCAAGATAATCACAAGGTTGTGCTTTTTGTTGGAGGACTTGACCGAGCTCATTATTTTAAGGGCGTTGAGGTTTTATTAAGAGCAATGGCCAGCAAAAATTTGATTTCTTTGTCCATAAAATTGATTATCGTTGGAGATGGGGATTTAAGAGAAGAGTATGAGAGGTTAGCCAAGGAATTAGCAATTTCTGATAAAGTAATATTTGCGGGCAGTGTGAGCAATGAAGATTTACCTTTATATTATAATTTATCTGACCTTTTCGTTTTACCCTCAGTGAGTAGGTCAGAAGCTTTTGGGCTAGTTTCTCTGGAGGCCATGGCTTGCTCTAAACCAATTATAGTTTCTGATTTAGCTGGACCGAGTTCTTTGGTAGAAGGAAATGGATTAATAGTTAAGGTCAATGATGTTGAGGATTTGGCTCAAAAGATTAAAAAACTAACAGAAGATGAAAAATTAAGAGTTGATTTTGGGAGACAAAGCTTAAAATTAGTGCAAACAAAATATAATTGGCCACAGATAGTAAAAGATATAGAGAAAATATATTATGATGCGATTAATTTTTAAAATTAAAAATAATAAGAACCTCGCTTCTAGCGAGAACCTTGCTGTTCGCTGCGCTCACAGTAAGTATTTCTTTTTTACAATATTAAGTTGTTTATCTGTTATTGTTTGGTATTTAAATTTTCAATTCACTCAAAATACTTTTTTATATATCTTGTGTTTTGTTTTTTATTTCTTTCTTAATTCTTATTGGCTGGGATTAATTTTAAAAAAGAATGGTTTTGAAAAAGAATTCCAATTCATTTTGGGATTTTTTTGCTTATTGTTTTTAATAGCTTTTTTAACAGCTATTCCTATTGTTTTGTATAAAATAATTCCTATTTATTTTTTGGTTATTCTTTTGTTGTTAACTATAATTATTTCTTTGGAATCTAAAAGAATAACAAAAAGCAAAGAAGGGGACACAAAAACATTAGAGTCAAAAATTATTCCAAACAGATTATCCCTTAGGGTTCCAAAAGCGTTGTATTTTATAGGGGTTATAATTTTTCTTTTTTTATTTTTTCTATTGCTACGGGCTCGCACAGGAGAATACATTCGTTCCCCGTGGACTGTTATTCACCCTCTTTACATATATGGTTGGTTGGCCATATCTCTTATTGTTGGCTATTTGATTTTTTCAAAATGCAAACTAAAAACTTTTTTATTGATAATAATTTTTTGTTCTCTTCTTTTGCATGCTTATCTATTAATTCCCTATGAGGCTGGTTTTGGAGGAGATAAGTGGCGACACATAGGAGCAGAGAGAAGTTTAATGGAAGGAAATATTTATGAACCAGTTTTATTTGGAAAAAACATATCTTACAAAAGCTTTGGCTCCTTAAAGATTCCTGAAGTTTTTGTAGCTGGCAATAAAACATCTTATGCGAATATGTGGGGACTAACCATTGCCTTGTCCTGGTTAACTGGATTAGATATTTTTTGGATTGATTTACTTTTAGGGGCTTTGCTTTTTTCAATATTTTTACCATTCTTGATTTTAAAGATTGCCAGTCTTTTTTCCAAGAAGAAAGAATTTTTATATTTAATTATTTTTCTGCCCTTTTTATTTTATCCTTTTCAGGCCTATGGCAGCATCACCATGCCTATGTCTTTTGCTTTTTTACCCTTTCTATTTGGTTTGATTTTTCTGGGGCAGTATTTTAAGGGTTTGATTTCTGGTCGGCGCTTTTTAGTTCTTTCACTTTTCCTTGTTCCATTTTTGTATTTTAATTACATTCTTTACTTAATTGTTTTTATTATAATGCTTATTTTGGCTTTGATTTTCAAGAAGGTTTTTTCTAGTTTTATGGGGCTTAAAGCAAAAAAGTGGGTTTTAATTTTAATTATTTTTATTTTATGCGCTTCAATTTCAATTCCTTTACTAGATACCCATAATCAATATTCTAGTTTTCAGAAACCCCTCTTTTCTTCTACTAATATTTCACAAGCACTTAAAATTTTTCCTGTTAATTTTCTTTTCTCTTCTGAAGCTATTTTTCCTCGGATTTATCAATTTGAACAAGACAATTGGCTTTATGCTCAAACCAATCAGGAGCTTTCACGGTCTATATTTTTTGAGATTGCTCCATGGTGGCTATTTTTGACCCCCCTTATTTTAGTTGTAGTGATTTTAGGGTTTGTTCAATATAGTAAATTAAAAAACAAAAAAATTGCTTTTTGGTTAATCACCTCGCTAGTTATTTTTTTGGTTAGTCAAATAATTGCTTCTTCTTTTATGGAGGGTAATCATATTTTCAGCAAACGTTTGGTGCTTTTGGTTTCTTTTCTAATGTTTTTTCCTTTGGCTTGGGGATTAACTTATTTAGCTTCTGTTCGCAGGAAGATAATCCTTTGGGCAATAATTCTTTTTTTGGGTCTAGTTTCTGTCACTACTTACGTTTCTGGCCCCAAGTTTCAAGTAGTTACGAAAGATGAACTAAATGCTGCTAAATATATTTGGAAAGAATACGAAACAAACAACAAATTGGCTTCTTCTTTGCCTTGTGTTTTAGCTAATACTTGGCCTTTATTGGCTTTAGAAGGGGTCTCTGGCAGACAAATCGTGGCCGGAGGGTTTCCTTATTATATTGAGTATCGCCAGCCAGAAAGAGTACAATTATTCGCTAACATGAATTATTCTCCGTCGGTTCGTTATTTAACTAAAGCAATGGAAATTACTAATGCCAAAGAGTGTTATTTTATAACAGAGGAGCATTGGGTGTTTTTTGACAAAAGACAGGAAATTATTGAATCCTTAGACGAAATGTTAGGCAATCGTCAACAGATAGGAAAAGTAATGATTTGGCTTTATAGTCCGCAGGCTCAAGATTATAATAAAATTAAATTATAAGAACCTGCTCGCTTTGCTCGCAGAACCTTGAAATTAAATAAAACATCGTATATAAAGTAAAGTAATTTAATCATGAAACATATTTTAAGAATATATAGAATCTTTTTAATGTTAATTGTTTTATTGTTAGGGATTTGGTTGATTTCTAAAAACTTAGTAATGGCTGGAGAGCTAATTCTAGAGAAAGATTTTTGTTCTTCCTCGCGTTTGATTTCTGATTTTTATCCAGAAAATAGGGTGGGGCTAATTGAGAGAGAAGGGGATGCAGAATGTTTTCAAAGAATTTTTATTGAACCAGCTTATTTTAAGCTAAAAATTCCCAGAACTTTTAATAAAGTGAAGATTGAGATTACTTATCAAAATCCTAATCACCCCATTCTACAATTGGCTTTAATGCAAAAAAGAATTAACCCCTTGGATTGGAACTTTCAATTAAAGCCATTAGAAAATCCAATAAGCAAAGAATGGCAAAATGGAATAGTTGATTTTTTGGCAGGGTCTAATTATATGAACAATCACGCTTTAGAGTTTATGGTTTCTGCGCCTGGTCTAACTAATGCCAGACATGAAATTAAAATAAAGAAAATTAAAGTATGGTTGTACAGGTCTCCTGTTGAACTGAGAGACATTCTCCCAGATATGAAAAATTATTTAATAAACAAAATTAAAAAAGAATAATGTTTTATAGGTTTCTAAAAGATTTATTTATTGTGAGCGGTGTTTGTTTTTTTGTGCTTTGTATGGTAGAAGATTTTCAACCCGGGTTTGTCTCATTTTGGTTTGATATAAGAATTGTTTTATATATAGTTTTATTAAGTGGTTTTCTGGTCCTATTAAGCGAATTTGCTTTTAAGCTGAAAAAATGATAGAATATTAATCTATGATTATATTATTAGTTATTTTAGTTATCTTTCTTGTACTGGGCGGGATTATTTTTTTCTTTTCTTTTAATAAACGTTTTGAAAGGTTTGAGAAAGATGTTATAAAAAGCCAAGGAGTTTTAATGTTGCAAGATCAGATGGGCGAAATACGCAGCAGTATTCAATCTCAATCTGGGCAGAATATAAAAATAATTCAAGGCGTTATGGAAAAGTTAAGTAAGCTTGATAAGACTAACCAGAAAATAGTTGATTTTGGCGGGCAATTACAAGACCTTCAGAACATTTTAAAGAACCCGAAACATCGTGGAATTTTGGGCGAGTATTGTTTGGAGATGGTTTTAAAAAATGTTTTACCACCAAATATCTATAAAATGCAATATAATTTAGGGAAAGATGAACAAACTGACAAAGATTTAATTGTTGACGCGGCAATTTTTATCCAAAAGAAAATTATTCCCATTGATGCTAAATTCTCTTTAGAAAATTACAATCGTTTAATTAAAGAGAATAACACAATCAAACAACAACAATTAGAAAAACTATTTATGCAGGACCTGAAGAATCGCATTGACGAAACCTCTAAATATATTGATACCTCAAAGAATACTTTTGACTTTGCATTTATGTTTGTTCCCTCTGAGGCCATTTATTATGACTTATTAGTTGGGCAGGTGGGAGTCATTAAGAGTGAAGCCCCAAGTTTGGTGGAATATGCTTTTGCAAAAAAGCATGTGATTATTGTTTCTCCAACTACATTTTTAGCTTATCTGCAAATGGTGTTACAGGGTTTGCGCTCTTTACAAATAGAGGATTCTGCAAAAGAAATCAAAAAAAATGTAGAAAAACTCATGAAACATATAAGTTCTTATGATGTTTTTCTGCAAAAATTAGGCCAGAATCTAAGCACGACAGTAAATGCCTATAACACGACATATAAGGAGTTTCAGAAAATGGACAAGGATGTTCTTGGTATAACAGGAGACAAGGCGGGCGTTGACGCATTGTCCGTTGATAAACCTAAATTAACTGATTAATTTTATGGCAACACGAAAAAATTTCATTCAAGCAACATCAATTTTAATCGGCACAATTGTAGGAGCTGGTATTTTTGGTTTACCGTATGCTTTTTCAAAAGTTGGTTTTATTCCTGGCATTTTTTATCTTTTATTATTAGGTCTTGTATTTTTGATTACAAAGTTTTGTTATGCTGAGGTAATTTTGCGCACTAAAGGCGATATGGAAATGTCTGGCTATGTTCGTCGTTATTTGGGGAAAAACTGGCAAATTTTGATTACAGTATCTTTAATCCTTGGAATCTTTAGCGCTCTAATTGCTTATACTATTGGGGTAGGACAATTTTTATATGCGATTTTGGGTTCTGTTTTAGGTGGTAATCAAGTATTTTGGTCATTATGCTTTTGGATTTTGGCCAGCATATTGGTTTTTAAGGGCATTGGCATAATTAGCAAGGTAGAGCTTTTTATGGCTTTTGGATTAATTGCTATTGTTTTAATAGTTTTCGGAATGAGTCATTCATATATTGACGTGGATAATTTGAAGAGTTTCCATCCAGAAAATCTTTTTTTTCCATATGGAGCGGTTTTATTTGCTTTAGGTGGAGCAACAGCTATTCCTACTATGAGAAGGATGTTGAGTAATAACGTCAAATTATTGAGAAAAGCAATAATTCTTGGTTTATCTATTCCCATATTAATATATATACTTTTTAGCTTAACCGTTATTGGCGTTAGTGGTGAATCTGTTTCGGAAACAGCTATTACTGGTTTAGCCAAAGTGACAAACGGAGGGATTTTATTAATTGGTGGTATTTTTGGGATTCTAGCAATGACTACTTCTTTTTTGGCTTTAGGGCATGTTCTAATGCAATTATTCAGACGTGATTATAATGTCCCAAGATTTTCAGCATGGGCATTAACTGTTTTTGTTCCTTTAATTGTTTTTCTTTTGGGGATGAGAAGTTTTATAGTTGTTATTAGTTTTGCCGGCGGTATTCTTTCTGGCATTCAGGGCATGGCTTTGATTACTAGTTATTATCGCGCTAAAAAGATCGGAGACAGAAAACCAGAATTTAGTTTTAATTTAGCAAAACCAATCGCATATATTATTTGTGCAGTGTTTCTTTTTGGCATTGTTTATCAATTTATTTACTAAAACAATATTTATTTATGTCAATTTTAGTTTTAAACAGTGGTAGCACTTCTTTAAAATATAAATTATTTTCCAAAAATTCTTTAAAAGTTTTAAAGAGTGGTAATTTTCAGGATTTGAGTAAACAATCAGATCATTTTATTGCTTGCAAGAGCATTATTAAGCAGATAAAGAGTTTGCCTGATATTAAAATAGCTGGGCATAGGATTGTTCATGGCGGAAACAAGTTTTTAAAACCTACTATCATAAACGATAGTAATTTTAATATATTATCAAAGTTTAATAACCTTGCTCCTTTGCATAATCCAAGGCAATTGAAAGTTTTACAATTAGCTAGAAAATTATTGCCTAATGTTTCACATTTAGCTGTTTTTGATACAAGTTTTTTTGCCGATTTGCCAGAGAAAGCTAAAGTTTATGCTATTCCATTGAAATACTATAAAAAATATGGTATTCAGAGGTTTGGTTTTCATGGCATTTCACATAAATATGCAGCTCAGCAAGCGGCTGAGAAATTGAAGAAGAGATTAAACTCAATCAATTTAATTACTTGTCATTTGGGCGGAGGATGTAGTATAGTTGCTATTAAAGGGGGGAGAGCCATTGATACAAGTATGGGGTTTACGCCAATGAGCGGATTAGTGATGATGTCTCGTTGTGGGGACTTGGACCCAGCTTTGATTTTCCATTTAAATCACAATTTTAATCTTTCAAATAATAAAATTTATAATTTATTAAATTTTGAATCAGGTATTAAGGGGCTTTTTGGGAAAAGCAATTTTTTACAATTATTAAAGGCAGTTAAAAAGAGAAACAAAAAAGCCCAATTGGCTTTTGATGTTTTTATTTATTCTATCCAAAAATATATTAGTTCTTATTATGGTATTTTAGGAAAAGTAAATGCTGTTGTTTTTACTGGAGCCATTGGAACAGGCGATCCATATACAGTGCAAAAAATTAAGCAAGGGTTGCCAATTTTTAAAAAAACAAAAATTTTGAGAATTAACACAAATGAAGAAGTAGCTATTGCCAAAGAATGTATTCTTTTATGGAATGCCAAAAATCGCAAAATTTAATAAATTGTTCTTGCACGTATCCTGATTGTCCTAGGAAAGGAATTTGTTGTGAATGTATTAGATATCATTTAGGAAGAAAAGAATTGCCCGCATGTTTTTTTTCATCTAAAGTTGAAAAAACATACGACAGATCATTTGAAAGGTTTATAAAAGAGCAAAGCTCTTAGTATTTAGGGACTATTTTGATTGTTTTTACTGTTTGTGTATAGATAATAGGGGTTTTACCCCCCACTATGTATAGATATAGCCCCTGCACCTATGTATAGGTGTGGGGGTTTTTAGTTATCCACAGGTTGTGGTTGCATAGTGGGGGCAAATGGTTTATAATACAAATGTTGTGGAAGCCTGTGGATAAAAGTGGGGAAAACTCAGATAAACTGTGGATAACGAAAAATAGCATAATTTTAATAAATTACTATGTTTATTGGAGAATATCATCATTCAATAGATGACAAAAATAGGTTGGCAGTTCCAACAAAATTTAGATTAGATTTATCAAAAGGGGCAGTTGTCACTAGAGGAATAGACAGTTGTCTTTTTTTATATACTAAAAAAGAATGGGAAAAATTAGCCATTAAATTAGCTGATATGCCTATTAGTAAATCCAAAACAAGAGCTTTTGCGCGACTGATGTTGGCAGGAGCTATGGATATTAACCTAGATAAGCAAGGAAGGGCTATCATACCTGATTATTTGCGTCGTTACGCTAGTATTGGAAAAAAAGCAGTTGTAGCCGGTCTTTATAATAGATTAGAAATTTGGGACGAAAAGAAGTGGGAAGAATATAAGAGTAAGTCAGAGTCTAACAGTGAAGACATTGCCGAGAGTTTGGCTGAATTAGGTGTTTAGTTCATAGAACTTAAACAAATTAAATCAATTCAATTATGCACGTTCCAGTATTATTAGATGAAGTGTTAGAATACCTGCAACCAAAAGCAGGGCAAAATTTTATTGATTGTACCATTGGAGGGGGAGGACATAGTTTTAAAATTTTATCTTATACTGAACCTGATGGTAAAATTTTAGGCATAGATTTGTCGCCCGAAGCTGTAGAAAAAATTGATAATAAAAGAAGAGCATTGAATCTAAGAGAAAGAATTATTTTAGCTAATGACAATTTTGCAAATTTACAAGAAATAGTTGAGCGAAATAGTTTTTCTCCAGTTCATGGCATTTTGCTAGACCTAGGGTTGTCTTCGGATTTAATAGAAAGTAGTGACCGAGGTTTCAGTTTTATGAGAGATGAAACTTTGGACATGAGATTTAACCCAGGGTTAAGTAGTTTGACTGCCCAAGAGATTATTAACCAATATTCTGAAAAAACTTTAAGAGAAATTTTTTGGAGATATGGAGAAGAAAGATATTCTTCTAGAATTGCAAGAGAGATAGTTAGAAACAGAAAGAGAAAGAAGATACAAACTAGTGCTCAACTTTCCGAATTAATTAAAAAGACATTAGGTTTTCGTTTTAAAATTAAAGTTTTAGCTCGCATTTTTCAATCATTGCGTATTGTGGTGAATCAAGAGTTAGAGAATTTACAACAAGCATTAACTTCTAGTCTTGATATTTTGCTACCCTCTGGTCGGATAGTTGTTCTTAGTTATCACACATTAGAAGACAGAATAGTTAAAAGATTTTTTAAAGAAGAAAATTCTTTTAAAATTTTAACCAAAAAACCAATAACTCCTAGTAGTGAAGAAATTAAAAAAAATCCGCGATCACGAAGTGCGAAATTGAGGGTTGCGGAAAAAATATAATTTTATGGTATTTTTTAAGAAAAAATCCAAAAAGTCCCGCTTTAATTATTTTCTTTCAAATTGTTTCTTGTTGGGAATCTTTTTATTAACTGTTATTATTTCCCTAGGACAGGTTAATGCTGGAGTTTATGCCAGTTTGGAAATCAATGAATTAAAAGAGGACTTTAAAACTTTGCAAACCGAAAATGAACGCTTATTGAAAGAGGAAGCTGCGATTAAATCCATGGAAAATCTACAGGAAATATCGCAAGAGCTTAATATGATTGAAGTGGCTCGTATTGATTATTTAAGGCCCAATACTGATACTTTAGCTCGTCTTTCTCGGTAATTTTACTAAAATATGAATGTACGATTTAAGCTTATTATTTTTGTAATTTTTATTTTTGGCGTCTTGATTTTGGGGCGCCTTTTCCAATTGCAAATTATAGATTACAATTTTAATTCTCCAATTGTTAGCGAACAAACAATACCAGCTTCCCGTGGACGGATATTTATTAAAGAGAAAGAAATTTTTTTTCCTCTGGCGCTTAACATCAATCAGTATCATCTGATTATTGATCCACAGCTTATTGTTGAAGAGAATCTGGTTATGGAGGTTGCGGAAAAAATAGCTCCATTTTTAGGAATTATTATTAAAGACCAATCTCAGTTTATTGAAGAGGACTCGCAAACTGATGATTTTAAAAAATTGTTATCGCGGATTTCTCAAAAAAATGACCGTTATGAATTGTTGAGAAAAGACCTGACATCTCAAGAATTTGAAGAAATCAAAAGTTTTAACCTTCCTGGTATTTTTTTTGATTCTGTCCCAAAACGTTATTATCCAGAGGCAGAATTTTTTAGTCATTTAACTGGTTTTACTAGGATCATAGACGAGAAACAACAAGGCCAATATGGCTTAGAGGAATTTTTTGACCAGGACCTAACGGGAATTGCTGGTAGCCAAATTAAAAAATTATCATCTTTGCAGATTTATCACACCTCAAAGAATGCTAAGAATGGTGTAGATATAGTATTAACCGTTAATCGCTCTTTGCAATTTTTTGTTTGTAATCTATTGGAAAAAGCAATAAAAGATTATCAAGCTGATTCTGGTTCAATAATTTTGTTATCACCTAAAACTGGTGCTATTTTGGCTTTAGCTAGTTATCCCTATTTTGATCCCAATAAATACTCTCAGGTGCGAGATTTATCTTTGTTTAGGAATCCGACTATTTCTGATTCTTTTGAGCCAGGTTCTATTTTTAAAATAATTACTATGGTAGGAGCATTAGATTCAAATACGATTACGCCCATCAGCCTTTTCACAGACACAGGATTTGTAAAAATTGATGGAGAAACGATTCATAATGTTGATGATGAGAATTTTGGAATAGTCGATATGACTGAAATTTTAGAAGAATCAATTAATACTGGTGCAGTTTATATAGCTGATCTATTAGGGCGAGAATTGTTCCGAAATTATTTGAAAAAGTTTGGTTTTGGTGGCCTAACCAACATTGAATTAAGCGGAGAAGTGGCGGGGGATATTGATAATTTAGAAAGAGAACAATCAATATATTTAGCCACTGCTTCTTTTGGTCAGGGAATCGCAGTTACTCCATTACAAATGGTGACAGCTGTTGGCGCTATTGCTAATTCCGGTCAATTGATGAAGCCTTATATTGTTGATGAAGTCATAGACGGAAAGAAAATAACCAAAATGAAACCAAAGGCTATTAGGAATGTTGTTTCTCCTTCCGCGGCGGCTATGCTCTCTGCTATGATGGTTTCGGTAGTAGAGAGCGGTTATGGAAGTAGAGCTAAGGTTCAAGGGTATTTAGTGGCTGGCAAAACAGGCACAGCTCAAGTGCCTCAGTCAGAAGGAGGATATTCGGATGAAGTTATTCATTCTTTTGTGGGCTTTGCCCCAGCTACAGATCCAGAATTTGCAGCATTGGTCAAATTAGACAATCCAAAAGAAGAACGTTTTGCAGCCGCTACCGCTGCTTCTGTGTTTGGCGATTTAGCCGAATTTGTGTTAAAATATTATAATATACCTCCAGACGCAGAACAAAATAACAAAATAACAAATTAACAATTTAACAAAATAGCAACGCCGAATAGATTAATTGTTGATTGCTTGTGGATTTTTTAACAATCAATAATTCTTAATTTTTAATGGGGACTGTCCCCATTCTCCGCGTCCGGCAAACTCAATCCTCGTGCAGATTTTAAGGTAGTTTTTTAGATTTGGCACGATTTGACACTGTTTTAATAATTGGCAATCAACAAGTAGCAATTTTTATTTTTAAACATGTTTATAAAACTTTTGCATAAAATTTTAGCTCATTTTGCTAAAAAGGTGATTAAGAAATATAAGCCTTTGATTATTGGAGTTACTGGTAGTGTCGGGAAATCATCAATCAAAGAAGTTATTTATACAATTTTAAAAAATAAGTTTAATGCTCGTTGTAGCTCAAAAAATTATAACAACGAAATAGGATTGCCATTAACAATTTTTGGTTCTTTGTCTCCGGGTAAAAATATTGGGGGATGGATAAATATATTTTTCCAAGTTAGTAAAATTTTATTATTTCGGGTTAATTACCCGGAAATTTTAATTTTAGAAATGGCAGCTGATCATCCGGGCGATATTAAACATTTAGTAGATATTGCTCCTTTAAAATTAGGAGTAATTACAGCTGTAGGATTAACCCACATTGAGTTTTTCAAAAATATTAACTCAGTAGCAAAAGAGAAGGAGACCCTCATTAAAAATTTGAAAGAGAAAAATTGGGCTATTTTAAATATTGATGACAAGAGAGTGAGGGCTATGTCTGACAAAACTTCAGCGCAAATATTGACATTTGGCTTGTCGAAAAAAGCTGATATTCAAGCAACCGAGATTCAGTTAGATCAAGAATTATTAGATGAAGGAATTCCTCAAATAAAAGGATTAACATTTAAGGTTAATTATAAAGGAAGCACCGTTCCAGTATTTCTTTCCAAAACCGTAAGTCAAGCCCAAATTTATTCTGTTTTAGGAGCAATTGCAGTTGGTTTGGCGTTGGGTCTAAACCTGATTGATATTATTAAAACTCTTCCTAAACATAAAGCATTGCCAGGACGTTTAAACATGATTTTAGGAATACGAGAAACTCTTCTTTTAGATGATACATATAATTCTTCGCCCCAAGCAGTCAAGCTTTCTCTTCTTTCTTTGGATAAAATAAAAATTGCCAATAGGGCAAGAAAATGGGTAGTATTGGGAGATATGTTGGAATTGGGCGAATTGAGCGCCAAAGCTCATTGGGAAACAGGAGAAGAAGTAGGCGAAATGCAACCAGATTATTTAGTTGTGGTTGGCAAAGAAGCTGAAAAAATATCAGAGGGAGCGCAGAATTCAGGTTTATCTTTGAGTAGAATTTTTAGCTTTACTAATGCCTCAGAAGCGGGAGACTTTTTGCAATCCAAGATTTATAAAGGAGACGTTATTCTAATTAAAGGATCACAAGGGATACATTTAGAAAAAATAGTAAAAAAAATAATGCTTAAACCTGAGCAAGCAAAAAAACTTTTAGTACGCCAAAGCAAGGAATGGAGGTGATTCAAATAAATTTCTAATTTCTAATTTCTAATTTCTAACAAAATCCCAATTAACCAATTATCCAATCCCCAAGCACCTATCTTACAATGACTTAACCATATAAGTATCTTCAAGGCGATAGCCAAGTTTGCGGTAATAGGGACGAACCCCAATGCCAGCAATAACGGCTATTTTTTTATACCCCGCTTTTTTACTAATTTTCTCTGCTTCTTGAATCAATTTTTTGCCAAAGCCAAGATGTTGAAGGGCTTTTTTACTTTTTTTGTTTATGGAAACAAGTTGACCATAAGTGTGTATTTCGCGAATAATCGCACTCTTTCTTAATGCTTTTTGTTGTGACGAATTTTTATCATTAATAGATAATCTTAATCTTAAGAAAGCAGCTAATTTACCCCCGCTACCTATGCATAGGTGTGGGGGTAAGTTTCTATTATTAGATTTTTGGTCTATGTGCAAATCCTCAAAAGACAAAAATATTTCTTGACCATTAGAAGCTATATATTCTTGGCGTTTTAATTTTAGGTCTTTTAGTTTAAATTGGCTTGATTTAATCTCTCGACAGCGGATACATTGACATTCTAATCCTTCTTCTTTCATTCTAATTTTTAAATATTGACGCATATTTGAAATTTTACTTCCTCCTTGAATTTGCCAAGAGGGGATATCGCGGATAATGCGGTTAATCCGGACATAGGGCGGCACCAATGATTTCATTTTGATAAGCAGATTTGTTAACTGACGATTGGTATATGGTTGATATTTTTTCTCTTTCCATAACTTATACAATTTTGAACCTTTGGTGACTACGCAGGGATAGATTTTTAACATATCGGGTTGAAAATCAGGATTAGAGAAAAGTTCTCTAAATTTTTTTAAATCTTGTTTAGGGTTTGAGCCCAAGAGACCAGGCATAATATGGTAGCATATTTTAAAACCAGCATTTTTTAGTAATTTTGTAGCTTTGATTGTTTTGTCAATTAAATGACCACGTTGATTCATTTTTAGTATTTGGTCATCAAGTATTTGTACTCCTATTTCTACTCTAGTGCAACCCAATTTCCTCATCCTTTTAATTTCAGAATGGGTAATATAGTCAGGCCTTGTTTCTAAGGTAATGCCTATTAAGCGGTGTTTGGTTTTTTCGTTTTTCTTTTGTGCTTCTTCTAAGCTGGAAGCTGATTTTTTTTGATTATTAGCTCCGTCAAAACATTTTTTAATAAACCACGTTTGATAATGTTTGGGCAAATAACTCCAGGTTCCACCAATAACAATTAGTTCAATTTTGTCGGTTGGGTGACCATTTCTTTCCAACATTTCAATTCTTTTTCTGGTTTGTAAATAAGGGTCATAATTCAATGTTTTAGCCCTTTCTACTGCTGGTTCACCAGATAGATAGCTTTGGGGAATGTTCTTTTCCGTCGGGCAATAGATGCATTTGCCAGGACAAGGCCATGGTTTAGTAAGAACAGCGACAATTGCTACCCCGGATAAACTGCGGATTGGCCGTTTTTTTAATAATTTTTCAAAATAAAAATTAGGATGGACATTATCCTGTTTTCGTAATTTTTTATATATCATCAATAGTTCATTGTTGGCTGGGAAAGTTATTTTAATCTTAGCAATTGTTTTCTGTTTAACTTTTTCAAATTCTTTTTCCGAGGTGATTATTTCCTTGGCCATTTCCTGAACTATTTTTATCTTTTTTCTTTCTATTTCTTTTTTCATGACAATCTAATCTTATCATTTCTGTACAAATATTCAATAAAAAAACGCATTACTATATTTGAAAAAGGGGACTGTCCCACTAAGTTGGCTCTCTAAAACCCGCGTCAACTGTAGATTATAAGACGATTTTTCTGATTTGGCAAGAAATTGGCTGTTTTACAATTTTGTTAAAAATAATACTAATTCAGTCATTGTATCTTTCCTAAATGTGAGAATCTACTTGGGAGTCCGACTCCCAAGTAAACTCCCAAGTAACTAATCTTGCTGACTATTATATTTCTGATAGAATGTAATTATGAACAAAAAAAGAGTTCAGAAGATTTTGGAACAAAATAAAGAGAATTGGCAAATTGTTGCGGAAACATTTTCTAAAACAAGAAAAGAAAGTTGGAATAAATCAAGAATTCCCTTAGAATATATCAAAGACGGACAGAAGATATTGGATTTGGGTTGTGGCAATGGGCGATTATATCAACTTTTTAAAGACAAAAAAGTTGAATATATTGGCATTGACAATAGCGAAGGGTTGATTAAAATAGCTAGAGAGCAGTTTAATAAACCTAAATTTATTGTAGCTGATGCCTTGGATTTGGAAGCTCAGCTTCCAAAAAATGAATTTGATCTTATAATCTCTGTTGCTTTTTTGCACCACATTCCTTCAAAAAAATTACGGCTTAAAATTTTAAAAAATTGTTTTTCTCTTTTAAAGCCAAATGGTTTTTTGATTTTTACGGTTTGGAATCTTAGGCAATGGAAACTAATTCTGCGTTATCACCTTTATTCTTTGTTTTGGGGACAACGAGATGTTTTTGTGCCATGGAAAGCAGGACCAGAAAAAATAGAACGTTATCATCATGTTTTTACTCTGGGAGAAATTAGGAGATTAACAAAACAGGCGGGTTTTAAAATAATCAGAAATCAAAAAGATTCCCGAAAGGGGTTTAACTTAATAACTATTGCCCAAAAGGTCTGTTGAAGTTAGACTTCAATAGTAAATAAAATAATAAATAAGAATGTTCTAATGTTCAAATGTTCTAATGTTCAAATGATTATATGATTGGTATTTTAGATTCAAATTTAGGTGGTTTAATGTTAGCTAAGGAAATTATTGATAAATTTCCTGAGTTTCAGATTTTGTATTTTTCGGATACCGAAAGAGGACCTTTAGATAATAAAGGGGAGAGGACTATTAAAAAATGTGCCGAAGAAGGAGTTGATTTTCTAATTGAGAAAGGAGCTAAGTTAATTATTGTTTCTGACCTATGTATGGCTGTTGTATTAGAGAACATTAAAATTAAGGTTCCAATAGTATCTCTTATAGATTGGTTGATAGGTTCAGCAATTAAAGAGAGTCAAAACAAAAGAATAGGGGTAATTGCTTCTCAAGCAATTATTGATTCTGATTTTATGCCCAAGGCCATTCATAAAATTGACAAAAAAGTTAAAGTTTTAGCTAAGGCTACTCCTTTGCTTGGGCCTTTAATTAGAGAGGGTTGGATCAAAAAAGCAGTTACTAAAAAGGTGTTAAGGGCTTATCTTTACGAATTACATTGCAAGCAAATAGACACTCTCGTCTTAACTAATTCTGTTTATTGTCAATTACAGGATATAATCCAAATTAAGATAGGAAAACAAGTTAAGATTATTAGCCCTATGAGTGTTATCAATTCTTATTTATCCGAATTTTTGAAAGATAACCCAGGAATAAAAAAGAACCTTTTGCAAGGGTCTCGTCATCAATTTTTTGCTTCTGATATCAACAACCAAACCCAAGCTTTAGCTCGACTATGGTTTGGTTCTAAAATACAGTTAGAAGAAATTTAAGAAAATAATCCAATTTTCTTTTTAATTTCTTTCATATTTTTTTGAGCAATCTCTCGCGCTCTCAAAGCTCCATTTTGGAGTATTTTTTTTATCTCCTCAGGATTTTTTTCTAATTCTTTTTTCTTTTCTTGAATTGGTTTTAATTCAGTAAATATATTTTTAGCTAACATTTTTTTGCACTCTAAACACCCAATTTTAGCCTGACGGCATCCATCGTCTATATATTTCAAATCAGGGGAGCCTGAAACAAGTTGATGTAATTGATAAATATTACACTTGGTTGGCGTGCCTGAGTCTGTTCTCATTTTTCTGGCTGGATCAGTGACTGCAACAGACAATTTTTTTTCAATTGTTTCCAAAGTGTCAGATAAAGCAATATAGCTATCGTTTCCTCCAGATTTACTCATTTTTTCCTTGGGATTTATTAAGCTCATTAAGCGTGGAGCGGACGTTAAAACACCCTTTGGCTCAGGAAACGTTTTTCCTAATTGTTTATTGAATTTACGAGCTATGGTCCGGGCTATTTCTATGTGTTGTAATTGGTCGTGGCCAACAGGCACAGCTTCTGCTTTATAGAGTAAAATATCAGCTGCCATCAAAATTGGATAATATAGTAAGCCAGCATTAACATTTTTTATATTTTTTTGAGATTTCTCTTTAAATTGGGTCATGCGTTGTAATTCAGCTAAAGGAGTAAAAGAGCTTAAAATCCAGGTTAGTTCTGTGTGCTCGAGAACAGATGACTGAACAAATAAGATTGAATTAAGAGGGTCAATTCCACAAGCAATTAAATCCATGGCCATTTCTATGGTTTGTTTTGATAATTCTTCAGGATTTATAGAATTAGTCAGAGAATGATAATCAACTATGCAAAAAATGCTATCATATTTTTTTTGCAATTCAACCCAGTTTTTAATAGCTCCAAAATAATTACCAATATGTAATGTTCCTGTGGGCTGAATGCCACTAAATAGTTTT
>CAZDOL010000008.1:3413-9785 GCA_964507075.1 uncultured Gammaproteobacteria bacterium | reverse complement strand
TGCCGAGGGCGGGAGTTGAACCCGCACGAACTTGCGTTCACAGCGCTCTGAACGCTGCATGTCTCCCAATTCCATCACCTCGGCTTAAATTTTTCTTTTGGTTTTAATGTACCAATTTTCAATGTCTTGAAATCTGTCTTTGGGATGGTCAATTTGAGAAATGTTTATTCCTTTTATTTTTTCATTTATAAAATAGCCATAAGTGGTATTATAGAGGAATATGGCGGGAACATTAGCTGCTATAATTTCTTGGAATTCATCATAATATTTTTTCTGCACATCGGTGTCGTTTAAATAATAGGCCTTTTCCAACAATTCATCTATCCGACGGTTATTGAATCCAGTTAAATTTAGGCCTGGGAATATTTTTTGCGAAGAATGCCAGAAAAAATAGGGATTAAAGTCAGTTTTGGGTAAGATTCCGTATAGGAAAATTTGAAAATTGCGCGTTTTAACAACTTCTTGTATCTGTTCTGCTGGAATGGATATCAATTTTATCTTAATATTTGCCTTTTGCCAAGATTGTTGTAATGAAATCGCAATTTTACTAAAGTCAGTTTCTTCGACCGTAGTTAAGCTTAACTCCAAAATATCTCCATTTTTTTGCAAAAATCCGTTTGCATTATCTTCCCATCCAGCATTCTCTAAGATTTCTTGAGCTAACTGAGGATTATATTCATACTTTTTAATATTGGGGTTTACTAATTCAGAGGTAGGCAAAAGAGGACCGTCCATAATAATACCATCTTGATCTAAAATAGTGTTTAAAATTTCTTCCTTAGGCGTAAGCAAAGCTAATGCCTGTCGTATGTTTTTGTCTTTTAAAAGGGAATCATCTAAATTAAAAAAGGCAGCAGTGTAATAAGGTAATCCTATTGCATAATATTTTATTTTTTTCAATCCAACAACTTCTCCCTTAAAGTTTTGTGGGATGTGTCCCAGTCCGTCTATGTTCTTTTTCTTTAAAGATTGAGTGGCTTGGCCAAAGTCTTGATAGAATTTAAAAATTATTTGTTCTATATACGGGACTTGGTTGTAATAATTTTTGTTTTGTTTTAGCTTAAAGCTTTTAATGCCATCTTTATTATCGTTTTCTAAAGAAACGAATTGAAATGGTCCACTGCCTATTGGTTTTAAATTATACAAAGATTGATTTATTTTTAAAGGATCTAATGTTTGCCAAATATGTTGAGGCAAAATTCCAAAGCATAAATCCGATGGTTCAACATTTTGAAAACTAAAACAGTTTTCATCAATGATTGAAAATTGAGCATTTTTTAATTTTTCAAAAAATGACGACTTTGATCCCATTTTTTGGATTAATTCCAGGGTGAAAACCAGATCAGCAGTAGTTAGTTTTTTTTTATCATGCCATAAAAGATTAGGCTTTAAACAGATTGTTCTGTTATTTTCATTTATCTCAGATGGCAAGGTGTTAGCTAAATCAGGTTGCAATTCGCTGTTTTCGTTGTATTTAAATAAACTAGAAAAAATCAAATTACTGATAGCTAGATCAATGTCATTATTGGCTAAAAGGGGATTGATAAATTTGGGCTGACCAATCAATCCTTCGCTATATGTTCCGCCATAAGCTGGTTTAATCTCAGAATTTTTGAAATAAAGAGATAAAAGCAAACCAAATAGAGCAATTAAACTCAGCCAGAACAGAATAAGAATGATTTTTCTCTCCTTTTGTCCTAAAAGGCGTTTTAAGTACTTTAACTGTCTCAAAGAGGGCAAGTTTTTTATTTTCTGAGAAGATAGCTTGAAAATTCTTTTTTCAAAAGCCATGATTTTTTTATTTAGCCAACAAAAAGCGAGCAATTCCTATCCCAATAAAGATAACAGCCAGAAAAATAGTAGCAATAAAAATTGTTTTTTCTAAACCTCTTTTGGTGCGATAAACCTCTCCTCCCCCTCCAAATAAACTAGATAATCCTCCTTCTCGCGATTGAAAGAGAATGGAGGCAACCAATAACAAAGATACGATAATTTGAATAATGCTTAACATTTTTGACATAAAATAAACAATTTAATGAATTAATATAATTTGAGATAAATTATTTTTTGTTACGAGCGGATAAATAAACGTTTCTTAGTAAATAAGCAACCGTTAATGGTCCAACTCCGCCAGGCACGGGCGACAAAAAGACATTTTTTTCTTTCATTTTAGAACCTACATCACCCCATGCTTTGTTTTTAATTCTACTATAACCAACATCAATTACAATAGCATTTTTTTTCACCATTTTGGGTTTAATGACATTTGGCTCTCCTAACGCGCTAATCAGGATATCTGCTTTGCAAATATTCTTAGAGGGTTTCACCTCCCAAGATGTGAGTATTGAGTGTTTTTCTAAAAGATTTTTGAGAGGATAGGCAAATATAGGACTTTTACACAAAATTAAGGCTTTTCTATTCTTTAAATTTTGTTTGCTTTCTTTTATTAATCTAATAATTGCTTGATGGGTAGGGGAATTAAATTTTGATTTTTTTTGAAAACCGTCAACATCTTTGCTGGTCAAAATAGAATCTACCAATAAATCAGGATTTAGCCGTTTAGGTAATGGCATTTGAATTATAATACCATGTGTTTTGGGGTCATTGTTTAATTTTTCTATTAAATTTAGGACATCTTTTTGTTTACACCCTGAATTTAAAAAAAATGTTTGGCATTTGACACCTATTTTTTTGCTGGCTTTTTGTTTTAGTTTAACATAAATAGCTGAATTAGGATTTTTACCAATTAAAATTATTGCTAAGCCAGGGATTAATTTACGCCTTTCAATATTGTTTTTTAATTGTTTTCTAATTTTTTCGGCTATTTTTTTGCCGTCTAATATCATGAGAAATTATTAATTCTTTTACTTTTCGTTTGATTTGTTTTAATATTTTGGGCTTGTCTATATTATGTATTGTTTGAGCAATTAATTTCCCAATTATTCTCATTTCTTTTTCTTTAAAGCCCTGAGTGGTTAAGGCTGGAGTGCCCAACCTGATTCCCGAAGGATTGAAAGGACTACGAGTATCATAAGGAATAGTATTTTTGTTGACATAAATTCTTGTTTCTTCTAAAACTTTCTCTGCTTGTTTGCCGGTAATTTTATTCTCGGTTAAATCAATTAAAACAAGATGATTATCTGTTCCCCCTGAAACAAGATTTAGTTCTTGTTCTTTTAAAGATTGGGCTAATGCTTTAGAATTTTTAATAATTTGTTCACCATATTTTCGAAAACTTTTATTAGAGGCCTCTTTTAGGGCTACTGCTATACCAGCAATGTTATTTTCGTGAGGACCACCTTGTAATCCAGGAAAAACCATTTTATCAATGGCTGAGGCATATTCTTTTTTACTCATAATAATAGCTCCGCGCGGACCCCTTAGCGTTTTATGAGTAGTAGTTGTTACTACATCAGTAAAAGGTAGGGGACTTGGATGACACTTAGCAACAATTAAGCCAGCAATATGAGATATATCAGCCATACTAATTGCCCCTATTTTATGGGCAATTTGATGGATTTTTTTAAATTTAATAATTCTAGAATAAGCGGTAGCTCCAGAAACAATGATTTTGGGGCGATGCTTTTTTGCTAATTTTTCTATTTCCTCATAATTGATTAAATGAGTTTTTTTATCAACCCCGTATTGAATAAAGTTAAAAAGCTTACCCGAAATATTTACCTTATGGCCGTGAGTTAAATGTCCACCTTGAGCTAAACTCATGCCCATAATAGTATCGCCCGGTTGAGCTAAAGCTAAATAAACAGCTAAATTAGCCGGAGAGCCAGAATAGGGCTGAACATTGGCATGTTGAGCGTGGAATATTTTTTTAGCTCTTTCTTGGGCTATTATTTCAATTTTATCAATATATTTATTGCCACTATAATATCTTTTGCCTGGATATCCCTCTGCGTATTTATTGGTACAAATTGAACCTATGGCCTCTAATACGGCTGAAGAAACAAAATTCTCGGAAGGAATAAGAACTAAACCTTTCTTTTGTCTCCTTTTTTCTTGAGATATTAATTTGGCAATTTGAGGGTCAACTTTGTTGATATGAGTCATGACATTATTTTATATTATTTTTCAATCAAAATCAAGTGATTAGAATTGAAAATTAAAACCGCGGTTTTGAACCACGGTCTTTTTTGGCTTAGTAACTGGCTTAACAATTCTGTGTCGCCTTCACATTTGTTGTGTTCGCATTTTTATTACCCCCTTAATATTTATCTATATTCTAAACCTTATTTAATATTTGGCAAGGAATTTGCCGAGAATAAGAATTTATGCTATATTAAAAATATCTCGGCCCTATCGTCTAGTGGTTAGGACACTTGGTTCTCATCCAAGAAACTGGAGTTCAATTCTCCATAGGGCTACCAAAACAGAAAAGAGCAAGGACATCTTTGGTTTCAAGATGTCCTTTTTAAATTGAATAAACAAAAAATATTATTACTAACACACGCAGAGTGTTGGTGATGAGCATCAAGGCTAAAATATTTTTTAACCCTGACATACGCGCAACAACAATAGCTACGCCCTTTACTACGGGAACTCCGGGAATCAAAAGAACGAGAAGGATAATAATTTTTTCTTGTTTTAAGAGCCAGGCCAGGAATTTTTTTCGACCCCTTTTCATTGCTCTCTGAGTTCTTCGGACCCATTTCAAATTGGCGAATTTCGTTCGCCATCCTTTTTTCTCAATTACCTTTTTATTTAGAAGTCCAGCGAGACAAAAGGTTATAACAACACTCAAATTAGTCCAAGTGAAAACGACCAAAAAAGTCAGAAAAGGACTATAATCAAAAGCGAAAAATTGAATAATAGCCAAATCCGAGTTCAATGATAAGGTTAATAAGTTTAAGATCATTGGCCACATTTGGGCCTCCTTTCCATTTTTAATGATTATTTAAATAATATCAAATATTTCCCTATTTGTCAAATAATTAAAACTCTTGACAAAATTGTATATCAATTGAAAATAAAGGTATTATCTTAATTTTAAGAATATGAACCAAATAGAAAAAGCAGTAGAAATTTTAAAAAAAGGTGGTCTAATCGCATACCCTACTGATACAATTTATGGCTTGGGTGTTGATATTTTTAATCAAACAGCTGTGGAAAAAGTCTTTGCCTTAAAGGGCAGAGACTTTAACAAACCCTTATCAATAGCAGTAGCAAATTTTGAGATGATTGAGAGAATCGCTGAAATCTCCAAAAATCAAAGAGCCATCTTAAAACAGTTGTTGCCAGGGCCAATAACCGTGCTTTTAAAGAAGAAAAAAGAGGTCTCAAATTTGATAACCGCTAATAGTGAATTAGTTGGCATTAGATTTCCCGATAATCAATGGGCAATAAAAATAATTAAAATGGCAAAATTTCCCATTACCGCTACATCAGCAAACCTAAGCGGACAAAGAGATGTTTTTAGGGGTCAAGACATTAAACTTAAGGTTGATTTTGTTGTTCAGGGGAAGTGCCGATATCAAAAGGCATCTACAGTTGTTGATTTGGTTAATCAAAAAATTATTCGTGAATAAAAAGCCCCCTAGCTAAATTGCATATCGGGGGCACAAAATATATTTTAGTTTTCTCATACTCATACTATTAGTATTAGCATTACTCATTAAGACGAAACAAAAGGGGGATTGTTACATAAAATTAATGGGTTTACCCCCACACAATAACATCAATGCATTTTTAATGCGAGCCACTGTTTTGCGATTTAATCTTTTTGTGGTAAAAAATCACTTTATTTTAATGGGGTTTAAAAATGCGAGAGAGAATTATTGATGTTTGGTGTGTGGGTTTACATTTGTTGTGATTTTATATATACTTTATAAATAAACATAATAGAAATTAATTAGAATATATGCTTGAACCATCTCAAAACAAAGAAAAAAAGCTATTTGATTTAGAAAAACCAATAGATGAAACAGCTCGACCTCAGCCTCAAACAGAAAAAGAACCAGAATTTGAGCAGGAAAAAATTGAAAGCAGTCAAATCAGCACTGAAAAAGCAGAACCAGTAGCGACTCCTTTGGGCGTTGCAATTCCTACTTCAGCCCCAATTTCACAAGTTCAGGAGGATAAAATTTCTAAGGACATTGAAACAATTCTTTCTGAGGATATGGAAGAAATTTACAAGAATTTACCGGAAAATTTTAAAGAAGACTTTAAAAAGAAGGGAGAAGAAACCGCGAAAGAGATTAAAAATATTATTAGCCAGACAAAGATTATTGTCTCTAAGATTTTGACTTTGATTAAAAATTGGTTTTTAATGATTCCTGGGGTCAATAAATTTTTTTTAGAACAAGAATGTAAGATAAAAACAGGAAAAATTTTAAATCTAGCGGAAAAGATAAAAAACGA
>CAZDOL010000008.1:0-3313 GCA_964507075.1 uncultured Gammaproteobacteria bacterium | reverse complement strand
GACAAAGAAGGAATAATCTCTTTTTATGCCATAGTTCCTCAATATTTACAAAATTTCTTTGAACAACAGCTTCAGGCTCAATATCCTTCAGCCCAAATTGATGTAGTTGATGATTACAATATATTTTTGCCTCAAGGTAAAACTATAAGCGCTTCTCTGGTTCTTAAGAATAATTCTATGTTGCCAATTAGAACTTATTTGAAACTAGAAACTGATTTTTTGAATGCTATTACTAATTCCCTTAGTAAGATTGCCCAAGAAGATGCTGCGGTCATCCAAATAGTAGCTCGTTCAGCTACTCCGGGATGGAGAAATAGGGGAATTAAAGTGGCTTCAGAAATGCAGCAAGGCAAGAAATTGTCTGAGGCCTTAAGCATAATTGGAGCCAGTGCAATCTCCAAATTTTTTAAGATTTTATGGCAATCATTTGTACCACAAAAACAAGATGATGCCATTAAAAATAATCAGAAAAAGCAACATCAATTATCTCCAATGGAGCAAGAGATTGTGAAATCTTTAGAAGAAAAGGCGAGTAAAGCTGGGTTTGATGTAAATATTAGAATTATTGTTTCAGCTCAAAATGAAGCAAAAGCCCAAATTTATCTTAACAATATTACAAATGCATTCGCTCAATACACTGATTATCAATATGGCAACGGTTTTAAGGTGGTTAAGGGCAATAAATTAACTGTAGAGAATTTTATTTATCGCTTTTTGGACAGCAAAAGTTCTTTTATTTTGAATTCAGAGGAAATGACTAGCATTTATCATTTTCCTTTATCCACCACTGAGACCCCTAATATTCGGTGGTTAATGGCTAAAAAAGCGCCAGCACCTATCAATATCCCGTCTCAGGGATTGTTTATGGGATATAATGTTTATAGAGGAGAGAAAAAAGAAATTAGAATTAAAAGAGAAGACCGTCGCCGTCATATGTATATTGTGGGAATGACTGGTACTGGAAAATCATGGTTTGCCGAAGGACTAGCAATGCAGGATATTGCTAATGGCGAAGGGGCCTGTTTTATAGATCCTCATGGAGACGCCATTGAACATATTTTAGAAAGGATTCCCAAAAATAGGGCGGAAGATGTTATTCTTTTTGACCCCACAGATTTAACTAGGCCATTGGGATTAAATATGTTGGAATATGACACTCCAGAACAAAAAACTTTTGTCATTAACGAGGTAATGAATATCTTTGATAAACTCTATGATTTAAAGCAAACCGGAGGTCCGATGTTTGAACAATATTTTAAAAATGCTTGCCATTTAATAATGGATGACCCCGCTTCTGGGTCTACTTTATTGGAAGTTCCCAAAGTGTTGGCTGATGAAGATTTTAGAAAATATAAATTATCAAAATGCAAAACGCCAATGGTCAAAGAATTTTGGGAAAAGCAAGCATTGAAAGCGGGAGGGGAGGCTTCTTTGCAAAATATGGTTCCTTATATTACCAGCAAATTGACTCCATTTTTAACAAATGAATTTCTAATGCCTATTATTTCTCAACAAAAAAGTAGTCTCAATTTTAGAGATGCTATGGATAACAAGAAAATTATTTTAGCCAAGTTGTCCAAGGGGAAGATAGGAGAAACAAATGCTTATTTATTAGGTATGATTATTGTGGGCAAAATTTTAATGTCCGCTCTGTCCCGAGGAGATATGCCAGAAGAGGAAAGAAAAGATTTTTATTTATATATTGACGAGTTTCAAAATTTTTTAACAGACAGTATGCAGATTATTTTATCTGAAGCACGAAAATATCGTTTATGTTTAACTATGGCTCATCAATATATTGGACAATTGGTTAAGAGTGGTGATACAAAATTTAAGGATTCTATTTTTGGAAACGTGGGCACTAAAGTTGCTTATAGAGTGGGCGTTGATGATGCTGAAGCTTTGACCAAAGAGTTTGCTCCAGTATTTAATGAATATGATTTTTTGAATATGCCAAAGTACAATGCCTTTGTTAAGCTTTTGATTGATAATGCTAATCCTCCTGCATTTAATATGGCTGCTGTTCCCCTTAATGATGTTCCTGGAGTTCAATCAGCTAATCCAGAATCTGCTAAACTTATCAAAGAATTGTCACGCTTAAAATATGGCAAAGATAGAAAAATTATAGAAGATCAAATTATAAAAAGATCTAAATTATCAGTTAACTAAAGAATTTATGGTTATTTACAGAAAATATAGACCTAAAAATTTCAAAGAAGTAATTGGGCAAGACAACATTATCTATATTTTAGAAAATGAAATTAAAACAGATAAAATTGCTCATGCCTATTTATTTACTGGTCCTCGGGGGTTAGGAAAAACCACCACTGCTCGTTTAATGGCTAAAGCTGTAAATTGCTTAAATAGGAAAAAGGGACAAAGTGAGCCCTGCAATAAATGCACTGTTTGTTCTTCGGTCAATGAGGGACGATTTGGAGATTTAGTTGAATTGGATGCTGCTTCTCAAACTGGAGTAGATAATGTTCGTGAAAATATTATTTCATATAGTCGCATCCCACCGACTATTGGCAAATACAAGATTTTTGTAATTGATGAAGCGCATATGCTTTCAAAATCGGCCTTTAATGCTCTTTTAAAAACATTAGAAGAACCACCATCTTATGTTATATTCATTTTGGCAACTACTGAAGTTCATAAAATACCAGATACTATTATTTCCCGTTGCCAAAGATTTAACTTTAGAAAAGTTTCTTTAGAGAAAATTGTTGATCGTTTGGAGAAAATAGCGAAGGCAGAGAAAATAAAGATTGACAAAAAAGTGCTTCAATCCGTTGCAGTTCGTTCTGAGGGTTGCGTGCGTGATGCCGAAAGCTTATTCAATCAAATTTTTGCCTTAGGTGGTAAAGAAATCACATTAGAAGAGGCTTCTTTAGTTATCCCGCTTTCTCAGACCAATTTGATAATAGAATTTTTGGAAATGATATTTGAGAAGAAAGATAGTAAAGCAGTTGCTTTGGTTAATCAACTTATGAACGAAGGCATTGATTTAGAACAATTTTCGAGTGATTTAATATCTTTTTTAAGAAAATTGATTTTAATAAAAATAGAAGCGATTAATGATGATTTGTATTGGCAACAAGACGAATCAAACTTAAAAGAAGCAGAAAAACTAGTCAAAACAGTTGATTTGAAAAGGTTAATAGAAATTATTGAAGGATTTATTAAAACTAAAGCCCAATTTGGCTATAGCCCTATCCCTCAATTACCAATTGAATTAGCCGTCCTCAAACTTTGCACAGGTTAGTTTTCTGTTCTAATGTTCTAATGTTCTAATGTTTTGATTCGGGGGTCG
>CAZDOL010000007.1:0-31843 GCA_964507075.1 uncultured Gammaproteobacteria bacterium | reverse complement strand
CAGTTGTAGAGCCAGTAGAAGAACCCCCGATAGAGATTCTGCCACGATTGCCAGTAATCCCTAATGGGGACTGTCCCCTTCTTCTGCCCTTTGCAAACCCTTTCTGCGAACGGGCTTTAAGCAACATTTTCCGATTTGGCAAAAAACTGACCAAAAATACAGAGCAAATTCCCATTTGGGGATAAATTATTGATAATTGATAACTAATCATTTTTATGAACGCGAAAACTAAAAAAATTTTAATAATCATTGGCTTTATAATATTAGTATTAATTCTAGCTTTTCTTTTGTATCTTGTTTTTTTTAAAAAACCAGTAGTAATAGAGCCAGAAGAAGAACTCCCGACAGAAGTTCTGCCCCGCTTGCCAGTGAGCAGAGAAGATTGGGAGAGAATGACTGTTAGCGAGAGAATTCAACAAGATTTGCCTCTTGTTGAGTGGCCAGAAGAGGATTTAGCGCCGATGGAGACAATTTCTACAGAAGCAGAGGTAATTGTTGCTCAAATTGATGAAGTTGCTCAAGGCCGAAAAACTTGGGTAAGCCCAGTAGTTATAGATCCAGTTAAAGGAGCGACCCTTAGCGCTAGTGGAGATAATAGTATTTATTATGACCCTAAAACAGGTTATTTCTATGAGACAGATTATTTGGGTAATAAAACTTTAATGAGCAACCAAGTTTTTTATAATGTGCAGGACATCAATTGGGCTCCTAGCAAGGATAGGGCAATTATTGAATATCCAGATGGATTTAAAGTGATGTATGATTTTAATAAAAAAAAGCAATATACTTTGCCCAATAATTGGGAAGATTTTTCTTGGGACCCAGCTGGCAATAGAATTGCCTTTAAGGCAACTAGCAGATATCCCGAAAACAACTGGCTTTCTATTTCTTTGGCTGACGGTAGCCAAGCTAAGCCTATTGAACATTTAGGGGATAATGCTGACAAAGTGACCATGAGTTGGTCTCCAAATAATCAGATTATAGCTTTTTCAGCTACTGGTAGCCCGCGTGGAGCATGGGAACAAGAAATGCTTTTAATTGGTCAAAATAACGAGAATTTTAAATCTTTAATTATTGATGGTCGTGATTTTGAACCACAATGGTCTCCCCAGGGAAATAAACTTGTTTATAGTGTTTACTCAGCAGAATTTGATTATCAGCCTCGTCTTTATCTTGTTAACGGCCAGGTGGATAATCCAGGGGCTAATAAAAAAGTTCTTAATTTAACAACATGGGCCCATAAGTGCGCTTTTAACAATAATGGTAGCATTCTCTACTGCGCGGTTCCAAAGGAATTGCCAGAAGGTGCTGGATTAGTTAAAGAATTAGCAGATGGAATTAGAGATGATTTTTATAAGATTGATGTAGAGACGGGTCGTGTTTCTTTTTTGGCCGAAGGAGCTATGGGCGGATATAATGTTGAAAGTATTTATGTTTCTGAAGATGAGGATTATTTATATTTTACTGATGTAGATAGCCAGCGTTTAAGGCAGATACAACTTAAGTGAAGTCATATTATGGGGACTGTCCCCTTTTCTTGCGTCCCGCAAACTCGCTTTTGATGCGTGTTTCAGCTCTATTTTTCAAATTCCGCATGATTTTGACAATTTTTTAAACTTGGCGTGATTTGACGCAATTCCAACAATCAACAATCAACAATTAACGGATGAGTGTATTTATTTGTTCAAAATGTGGTAGTCAGTTCCCTAAATGGTTGGGACAATGCCCAGAATGTGGTGCATGGGGATTAATTGCCGAGCAAAGCTCGGCTAATTTAGTTGAAAAAAATAAAAAGATTTCTGGCAAAGATGGTTTAATAAAATTTAACCAACCAGAAAATCAAATTTTTGTAAAATTAAAAACAAAAATAGAAGAAATAGACAGAGTTCTTGGAGAAGGCATGGTTCCTTCTTCTTTAATTTTATTAGGGGGCCAGCCAGGAATTGGTAAATCAACATTAGCCCTTCAGGTTGCTGGCCAGTTTTCTGACCATTCAGTTTTCTATATTAGTGGCGAAGAGTCGGTTTTGCAGGTTCATTCCAGGATTAAACGTTTAGGAGTCAAAACCACTAATTTAAGATTTTTGGGTGAAACAGATATTGATGTTATTGTTTCCACAATTAAAAAAAATAAACCTCGCTTAGTTGTTGTTGATTCTATTCAAACTGTTTCATCTCATCTTTTGCCTTCGGTGGCCGGAAGCGTTAATCAAATTCGTGTTGTTGTCTCCAAATTAAGAGAAGTGGCTATAGCCACTAAATCAGTTGTTCTAATTATAGGACAAGTAACAAAAGAAGGCTCAGTAGCTGGGCCAAAAACATTGGAACATTTGGTTGATGTTGTTCTTTATCTTGATGGTGATGCTAATCAGCATTTTCGTTTTTTAAGGGCAGCCAAAAATCGTTTCGGCTCAACCCAAGAAATTGGCGTTTTTGACATGAAAGAAAAAGGATTAATAGAGGTAAAGAATCCTTCAGAAATTTTTTTAGCAAATCGCAATTCAGAAACCAGTGGATCAATTATAACTTCTATTATTGAGGGTCGCAGGTCTTTTTTGGTTGAAGTTCAGGCCTTAGTTTCCAGAACTAATTTTGGTCATCCTCAGAGAAAGAGTAGTGGTTTTGACTTAAATCGTTTAAGTCTTCTGACTGCAGTTTTAATCAAAAGGATTAAATTGAACTTAAGCAATCAAGATATTCATATTAATATTGCTGGTGGTTTGAGAGTTAAAGAACCGGCCATTGATTTAGGAGTTTCTTTGGCTATAATTTCTGCCTTCAAGAACAGGCCCATTGGACGGGATTATGCTGTTTTTGGGGAGGTTGGGTTAGCTGGGGAAATCAGGAGCGTTGCTTTTCCAGAGAAAAGAATACGAGAGTGTTTAAAGATGGGACTTACTAAAATAATTTGTCCATTAGATACGAAATTTTTTGATAAGAAGAAAATCCTTCCAGTCAGAAACCTAAAGGAAGCAGTATTAGAGTTAGAGAAGAATTCGTAGCAAGCGTTATTCTAAATGCGTTATATTGATAGATTTTTTTATTCTTTTTACCAAATCAGGATAATTTTTTATGGCTTTTTGGGACGCTAACCTAGTTTTTTGAACTAATTCTGTATCAGTTAATTTAGCAATTTTTAAGGAATTCAAAAAACCAGATTGTTCAGTGCTAAAAATTTCTCCAGGACCTCGCAATTCTAAATCTTTTTGAGCCAGTTCAAAGCCATTTTTTGCTTTTAACAAGGCCTCTAGCCTTTGTTTTGTTTTGGGCCCTTCATTTTCAATAAATAAAAAACAGTGAGATTGATCTGAGCCACGTCCAATTCTGCCTCGCAATTGATAGAGTTGTGCTAAACCAAAATGTTCTGCTCCTTTGATAATCATTATTGTAGCATTGGGGACATCAATACCAACCTCAACTACGGTAGTGGAAATCAAAATTTTAGTTTTATTGGAGTTAAAGTCCTGCATAATTTTTTCTTTTTCTTCGTTTTTTAATTTTCCATGAATGAAATCAATTTTTAAGTCAGGAAAAATATCTTGGGATAATTTTTCATATTCTTCTTTAACAGATTTTGTTTCTAAACCGTTAATTTGCTTATATTTTGAGGTTAATGGGGCGGAAGAATTAATTAATGGGCAGATAACAAAAGCTTGCCTGCCTTTGGCAATTTCTTCTCGGATAAATTGATAAGTATCTGATTTTTTGCAGGATTCAACAATTTTAGTTATAATTTTTTTTCGTCCAGGAGGCATTTTATCAATGATTGATAAATCAAGGTCGCCGTATAATGTTAGGGCAATAGAACGAGGGATGGGAGTGGCAGTTAAGGACAGAAAATGAGCTGAAAGATTGTTTTCGTTTTGTAATTTAGTCAAATTAGAGCGTTGTTTGACCCCAAAACGATGTTGTTCGTCCACAATTGTTAAGCCGAGATTTTTAAATCTTATTTTTGATTTCGTTTTTTTTATTTTTGGTTCTATAAGGCTGTGAGTGCCGACAATAATTTTAATTTCTCCATTAGATATTTTTTTAAAGAAATTTTGTTTTGTTGTTTTAGTATTTTTTTGTGATTTAGGATTATAGACAAGAACATTTGTTCTAGTAAAAAGGCCAATTTTAACTTGAAATTTTTGCAATAAATTAGAAATATTTTGGAATTGTTGTTTAGCTAAAATCTCTGTTGGTACCATATAAGCAACTTGATAATTATTTAGAACAGCATTGAGGCAAGATATAATAGCTACTATTGTTTTTCCACTGCCTACATCTCCTTCTAATAAACGGTTCATTCTGCTTTCTTTTTTTATATCATTAATAATTTCCCAAGATGCCTTCCTCTGTCCGTCGGTTAATTTGAAGGGCAGGCCCTTAACAAATCTTTTTGTTTCTTTTAGTTTGAATTCAATTGAAGGGGCCTTTTCTTTCTTTATTTTCTCACGGATAATTTGATTTTTTAATTGAAGCAAAAATAATTCATTAAACTTTAAACGTTGTTGGGCTTGTTCTAATGTTTTTTTATTTTCAGGAAAATGTATTTGCTTAAGAGCAAAAGACAGATTAACAAGTCGGTATTGATTTTTAATAGATATAGGAAGCCAATCTTCTATATTATTGCCGGTTTTTAAGGCCCGACTTATTAAAAAACGGATTTGTTTTTGGGTTAGACTGGTGGTAGTAGGGTAGATAGGTACTAAACGACCAGTATGTATTGGCCTTTGATTGGCGCAAATCTCGTAAGAAGGATTTATTAACTGTAGGCCGTGATTAGCATTGTCAATTTTTCCAGCTAAATATATTTCTTGTCCATGTTTTATAGTTTTGGTCAGAAATCCTTGATTAAACCAAACAACTTGCAATGACCCAGTTTTATCAGAAACAATTGCTTCAGTTAATATCATTTTTTTTCTCAAAGAACGACGATTAGCAATTAAATTAACTTTGGCTTTAATAGTGCCAGTTTTTTGGGTTTTGAACTCTTCAATAGTTAATATTTGACTATAATCTTCGTAGCGAAAAGGATAATGCGACACCAAATCTTTAATAGTTTCAATACCTATTCTTTTCAATTGAGTTGCAGTTGTTTTGCCCACTCTATTTAATTCAGAAACAGGCATTTTAAGATTATTCATATCGTTGATTTTATCATAATTTGACTTTTTGGCAATTTAAGGGTATACTGAAAAAAGATATTCTTTGCTATATTTTTAAAAAGGAGAGGTGCCTGAGTGGTTTAAGGCTTTTTAAAAATTTACTTGTTTTTATTTAACAGATATGATAGAATGGAATAATGGTAAAGTCGTTAATAGAGAAAGGTAATAAAAGAGTTATTTTTCCTTCTGGTAAACAGCAGCAATTTTTATTAATGGCAAAAAAAAAGTTGGGTATCCAGTGGCTCTCGTTTGCAGATGAAATAAAAATACACAAAAGAACGCTTAATGATTGGAAGAGAGAAAAATATTCAATGTCTTTGGTGGCAATAAAAAAGATTTGTAGATTGGCAACGATAAAAATGCCAAAAAATGTTGAAATCAAGAATCCTTTTTGGTATGTTTATAAGGGTGCTCATGCGGGAGGTGTTGCAGTATATAAAAAATATGGCCATATTGGAGGAGACCCAAAATATCGGAAAAAGAAATGGCATGAGTGGTGGGAGAATACAGGAAAATATAAGACACATTCTATTATTGGAGTGTCCAAGCCAATTAAGAGGCCACGTTTTTCACAAGATCTCGCTGAATTCGTTGGAATTATGTTGGGAGACGGTGGGATATCTAAGTATCAACTAAACATTACCCTTCATCGTTTTGATGACGAAGAGTATTCTAGATTTATTGTTGCTTTGATAAAAAAGCTGTTTGATGTTCCTGTCGGTGCGTATTATAGAAAGAAGGAACTGTCAGTGAGTTTTATTATTTCACGAATTGAACTAATTCGTTTTTGTGTTGACAAGCTTGGACTTAAGCAGGGCAATAAAATAAAACAACAAATAGATATCCCAGACTGGGTTAAGCAGGATAAATTATATTCAATTGCTTGCGTTCGTGGCCTTATTGATACTGACGGATCTGTTTTTACACACAAATATAAAGTAAACGGAAAGTTTTATAAGTATAAAAAATTAGCTTTTACAAGTTTTTCTAAACCACTTCGTCATTCTGTGTTTAGTATTCTTGAAAGCAATGGAATAAAACCAAGGTTAGCGCGAGAGAGGGATGTGCGAATTGATAGTATTGCGAATGTGAAAAGATATTTCGAAATTTTTAATCCCCATAATCCAAAGCACTTAAATAGATACACTGTATAATATTAAGTTTTATTATTAAATCTGGAGAGGTCGGATAATGGTATTCCACCAGTTTGCTAAACTGGCGTCCACAAGGACTTGCGGGTTCGAGCCCCGCCCTCTCCGCCAGTTAGTAAGACAAAACGAAGTGGATTAGTTAGTAGAAAGATTATCGCGGGTTCGCCGAGTCATTCGACTCGGCGTCAGGTCGGATGACCTGACGAATCCCTCTCTCTCCGCCAAAATTTGAAATAGTGTTAAAATAATACGAATTATATGCAAACAATTATTCAACAAATATCACCCTGGTTTTTTGATCACGGCATAAAAATTATTGTTATTGTTTTTGTAGCCTATCTTATTAGTCGTTTCATGGGCACTTTAATTGAAAAGTTTGTTAGAAAATTTGTTGTTTCAGATCGTTTTATTAGCAAAGAAGCAGAAAAAAAACGTGAAGATACGCTTATTAAAATTTTCTCTTCATCGGTAGGTATCCTTGTCTGGATCCTTGCTTTATTCATGGGATTGCAAGAAATTGGCATTTCTGTCGGGCCACTTCTTGCAGCCGCAGGAATTGCGGGCTTGGCTTTTGGATTTGGCGGACAGTATCTCATTCGCGACCTCATCAGTGGAATTTTTATCATAATGGAAAATCAATATCGTATTGGTGATGTTGTCTGTTTTGATAAAACATGTGGGTTGGTTGAGGCCATTAGTTTAAGAATGACCACGCTTCGAGATTTAGACGGAACAGTGCACCATGTCCCTCATGGAGAGATTAAAACAGTTTCTAATCTCTCAAAAACCTTTGCTAGGGTAAATTTAAATATCGGGGTTTCTTACAATTCCAACCTAGAAAAAGTTATTTCAGTCGTAAATAAAGTTGGCAATGAATTAGCAGAAGATGAAATATGGAAAAATCAAATTATAAAATCTCCGCAATTTCTGCGAGTTGATGATTTTGCGGATTCCGCTATTATTATCAAGATTCTAGGAGAGACTAAACCACTAAAACAATGGGATGTAACAGGAGAGCTAAGAAAAAGGATAAAAATTGCTTTTGATAAAGAAGGTATTGAAATTCCATTTCCGCAAATGGTCATTCATCAAACAAAGTCTTAAAGAATTTATCGCCAAACCGAGCGAAGCTCGTAGTTACGTTAAAAACGGAATGAAAGATTTGAAATCGTCCAACCCGGGTGAAATCTGTTTGAATTTTTTCGAACACCGCCACGCTTAGCGCAAAGTTGAGTTTGGGTCCTGTGTGGTTTTGAAATAATAAGCGTTTCTTTGTATAATCGTATAATGGAGAGGTCGGATAACGGTTCATTCCACCGCTCTTGAAAAGCGGCGTCCGCAAGGACATGTGGGTTCGAATCCCACCCTCTCCGCCATCCTTCGCTCCTCGCTAACGCTCGGAGCTTCGGACGGCAAAGCCACACGCTAAGAATTTCGCCATTATTTATTTTTTAAATATGAAAATTAAAGCCACAAAAGAACAAATAGAAGATTTATTGACTCGAGGAGTTAATGAAGTAATTGATGTTGGCCATTTACGAAAATGTTTATCCTCAGGAAAAAAATTAAGAATAAAATTAGGCATTGACCCCACTAGTCCCAATATTCATTTAGGACGAGCAGTAACGCTTTTAAAATTAAAAGATTTTCAAGATTTGGGACATCAGATTATATTTATAATCGGTGATTTTACCGGAGAAATAGGAGATACTTCTGACAAGGAAAGTGAGCGACCTATGCTTTCGGAAGAAGAAATTAAGAGAAATATCAAAACATATATTAAGCAAGTTGGAAAAATTTTAGATACCGATAAAACAGAAATACATTTCAATTCTAAATGGTTGAAAAAGATAGGATATGCAGAAATAGGGAAACAGGCAAATCAATTTTCTCTAGCCGAGTTTATTGGACGAGAGAATATAAGAAAAAGATTAAAGCTTGGTAAAAGAATTTCTCTAAGAGAATTATTATATCCTCTAATGCAAGGATATGATAGTGTAGTTGTAAAATCAGATTTGGAAGTAGGAGGCACTGACCAAAGATTTAATCTTTTGGCTGGACGAACCTTGCAATCACATTATAAACAGCAACCACAGGACATTTTAATGATGAATCTTATTTTAGGTCGAGATGGACGAAAAATGAGTTCCAGTTGGGGAAATACTATAAATATTTTTGATGAGGCAAATGATATGTTCGGCAAAGTAATGAGTATCCCAGACGAGCTGATAATAAGCTATTTCGAGCATTGCACCAGAATTCCCATTAAACAAATTAAACAATATTTAGAAGAATTAAAAAGGGATAGGATTAATCCTCGGAACATTAAAGTAGAATTAGCAAAAGAGATCACTGGGATTTATTGGGGTAAAATTAAAGCCCAAAAAGCTCAAGAAAATTTTAATTTAATTTTTCAAAAAAAAGAAATTCCAGATGAATTATTAGAACAGAAGTTAGCAAATAAAAATATAGTGGATGTTCTTGTTGTGGCTAGTTTGGCCCAAAGTAAGGGCGCAGCGCGACGTTTAATAAAACAAAAGGGCATTAAAATAAATGGGAAAGTTGTTGAATCAATTGACAGAATAGTCAGAAAAGGAGATATAATTCAAAAAGGGAAGAGGTATTTTTTGAAAATCGTTTAATATGCCCGCAGAAAACAAAATAAAGAAAATAATAGACATCGCTTTAGAAGCCCTGTGGCTGGCGATTATTTTTTTTATTCCTGTTTTTTTTCTCCGTCAATGTCATAATATTTTTGAAATTCCCAAAAATATTCTTTTTCAAATTCTGACCGAGATATTGTTGTTTTTTTATATAGTTAAAATTATTCTTTTTCCTAGAAACAGAGATAGGTGGGCGAAAATCAAGAGTTTTTGGCCTGCCTTTGTTTTTATTCTTATTTTGGGTATTTCTACAATTTTTTCCCAGGTTAAATGGTTTAGTTTCTGGGGGTCATGGGAGAGAAGAATGGGTTTTCTGGCTTGGTTGCACTTTTTTGTTTTTTCGTTAATTCTGTTTTTAAACCTTAAAAGTAGAAAACAGATTTACCGTATATTAATTAGTATTATATTTTCTTCAATTTTAGTTGTTTTTTACGGCCTAATACAATCACAAGGTTGGGATATTTTTGGTTGGACCTATGACCCTTTTGCGCGTGGGAGAATTTTTTCTACTATTGGTCAGCCAAATTTTTTAGGTTCTTGGCTCTTGTTGATTTTGCCCATTCCATTAGTTTTTCTATATCGCCGAAGCTTTAAAACTAAAATATTGTCTCTTTTCCTCTTTTTACTTTTGTTATATACCTTGTTTCTTACTAAATCGCGAGGAGCAATGGTTGGCTTGATTTTCTTGTTTGGTTTTTTGTTTTTTATGTGGATTTGGAAAAAAAACAAGAAATTAATAATTATTCCTATTCTTTGTTTTCTTTTTATTCTTTTATTACTTTTTTTTAGCCAAACTAATGTTCAAAAATCTAATGAATCGCCTGTTTCTTTGCCTTTTTTGGCGAGAATCCAAAGTTTTACTAGTTTACAAGAAGCCGGACAATATCGACTTGAACATTGGCGGGCTAGTTTAGATTTAATAAAGCAAAGGCCAATTTTTGGTTATGGAATAGCAACTCAACGCTTTAATTTCCCTAAATATTACCAACCAGAATTTGCTGTTTACGAAAAACCTAATATTTATCTTGATTACGCGCATAATGACATTTTAGATATATTATTATCAGCAGGATTCTTTGGTTTAATTAGTTATTTAATGTTGATCATATATGTTTTTGCTAGGGGATGGAAATATTTTTTAAATAAATCAGAAAAGTCAGATTCCCAGATAATAGTTTTGGTATTAATGGCTGGTTTGTTTGGTTATTTAACATCGATATTGTTTTCTTTTCATGTTATGTCCACTCTTCTTTATTTTTGGGTTTTTTGTGTTTTAATTATTGTTCTATCTCAACCTTCTCGTATCATTTTGAAGAAATCTAATCAAGGAAAGGAGCTCAACTTAACTTCCTTTAAAAGTTTGTTGATTATTTTCTTTTTACTTCTGATTATTGGCTCTATTTATTTTTTCAATTTTAAATTATTGTTATCCAGCTCTTTTTTAATGGAGGCCCGAAAGGCTAAGGCAAATAACGATTGGACAGAAAGCATTTCTCAGCACGAAAGGGCAATATATTTTAGTAAATCAGATCCTTATTTCCGTCAAGAATTTGGTTTGACCTTGTATCAATGGGCGCGCTTGTCTTCTGCTAGTCAACGACAAAGATTAGAATGGATAAACACGGGTATTCAAAATATAAGGGCAATTCCAGAGAAAACAAGCCCCATTGAATCTTTGGTGTGGTTGCCATGGTTGATGACCGTTAAGGCCGAGTTAACCCAAAAAGAATCTGATTTTGATGAAGCAGAAAGATATTTTCAAAAAGTAGCAAATTTTACCCCTCAAACAGCTTTGATTTACAATAAATGGGCTGAATTGAAAATTGCCAGACAAGATGATGAAGGGGCGATAGAAATGGCCAACAAAGCTCTGTCACTTTATCCAGACCTTTCTCATCCTCATTTAAATCAGGAGCATTTACAAAACATTACAGAAGAAATAGCTTTGGTTCATATGAATTTGATTAGAGTTTATAAAGAACAACAAAAACTAGATGAAGCGCTTGACTATTGTTCCAAATCCATTTATCTTATAGTTAAGGCTTTTCCGTCACCATATCCTTCATTTTTAGTTTATTTTTATCAACAAATGATATTTATCTTTCAAGAGAAAGGAGAGAATGATATGGCTCAATTTTGGACCAATCATCTTAATTCTTTAAGTTTTGTTAATTTTTAATTAAAAATATTTTATGACTCGTCCAAAAACAGAACAAATAAAAGACCCTATTTATGGACGTCTTCTTTTAGGTTGGACGTTTCCTGAATATGCTCGTCACAAAAGAAATTTTAAGTGGCATTTGTTAATTTCTTTGGTTTTAGCTTCTGTTATTTTTTATTCTTTCCTAACTGGTAATTTCCTTTTTGTAGTTTTTTTAATTCTATTTGCGGTCATAATTTTCTCTTCTGACCATCGTTCTCCAAGCAAGGTCTCTTTTGATATTTTTGAAGATGGCATTAAGCTTGGCGAGAACAAATTTTATGCTTGGTCAGATATTAAAAATTTTCATTTAGTATATCAACCCCCGCAAGTAAAAAGGTTGTATATTGATCTAAAAAATGCGTTTTTATCTGACTTATCTGTCCCATTAGGAGATAAAGATCCTTTAAAAATTAGAAAAATACTCAAAGAATACTTAGAGGAGGATTTAGACAGAGAAAACGAGACTTTGATGGATCGCTTGAATCGTTGGTTGAAGATATAAACTTTTGCCCCTGTAGCTTCCTCCTGCGCTCAAATTTGCATTTGAGCTCCGGAAGGACAAGCATCAATATTAAAGCGTCTACTTGCGCATCGTAGCTTTGATGTAAATCAAAGCGAAGTTGTGCCCCTGTAGCTCAATGGATAGAGTGTATCCTTGCGGAGGATAAGACCCAGGTTCGATTCCTGGTAGGGGTATTTTAATATTGAGGAACTCGGTTAATATTGAGGAACTCGGTTCCTCAATATTTTTGTATAAAAAAATACCGCCCTAAAGCGGTTTTTTGTATTGTGGGGGACTACGGGACGATTTTTAGAAATTGAGTAATTATTTTTTGTTTTCAAGTTTTTCTAATGCTATAAACATAGCCATCTGAGAAACACCAAAAATAATCGATAACTGAGAAGCTAATAATTGGTTTAATGTTTCTTTCGAGACCGATTCTATTTTAGATAATAATTCTGCATCCAATGACTCTAATATTTGATTCCCTTCAAGTTTCAATCTGTCTTCTGGTATAAGAAGGTATCCCGCAAAAATATCAGCTTGCTTGTCAATTCTTTTAATATTTTTCTGATAAGATTCTTTTTCTTGAATGTTGTAAAGGTCTTCCCAATCTTTTATTTCGAATTTTTTATAAACATCTTTATGTAAAACAAAATGCCCGATTTCGTGGGCATAAGAAAATCTTAATCTATTTTTTTGCGTTTCGTCAGAATAATTATTTTCATCAACGTAAATAGATTTAAAGTCAGATGTTATTAACATGTCTATTCCCTGGAGGTATTTTAGCCCTGGCGATGGAACAATACACATTCTTAGCTTCAACTCTATAGCATCTTCCATTTTTACAGGAATTGAATTGTCTGAGAATTTAATTCTAAAGCTATTCGCTATTTTTTCAATTTTCTCGTCACTAAGATACGGGATTTCCATCTAACTTTTTCTGATTAATTTTATTAATTCTTCTATATCTTTTTTAGTCATCTTTCCTTTTTTTATGGATCTAAAAAAAGCTGGCAGACATTCTGTAATATTTTCTTCTTTCATAATGTCGGACGGAATCAAGCCTTGTGCTACTTGTGCATCGCTTATGAATTTTTCGATTTCTACAGTATTTGTTAATTCTAATGCTTCGGCCCATTTATTTAGTATTTTTTCATTAGATGGGGGAGGGATTCTGCCCCTTTCTATTTTACTCCAATTACTTGGGTCATAATCTACTTTTCTACACATTTTTCTAAGAGTTAATTCTCTATTAATCCGCAATTCTTTTAGTTTTTGACCAAATTTTTGTAAATTTTTGTTTTTCATAATTTTTTAATTAGTTGATCTTGACCCTTGTGGTAAAATAATACCACAAAGACAAGGAATCTACAACACTTAACCCGTTGATAACTTTTTGTATAAAAAAAAACCGCTGAAAGCGATTTTTTGTATTATTAAATGGCGGGGTTTAGGGGACGATTTCAGAACTATGTATTGGGAGGAAGCAAGCAATCAGTTGATGGGAAAAAATGGGAATTTTTTTTATTCATTTTTTCAGAGATTTCTCTTGCGGAGATCTAATGGTTGAAAATAAGATCGACGTGCGCGTCTAGTAATGTCACTTAATTTTTTTAGATTCTCTGATATAGACCCCCTAAAGAAGACTGTTTCTATTTTTTTATTAAACACCTTTATACTTTCAATAGCACTAATGAAATCCCCATCATTAGAAATAAGAATAGCCGTGTCATATTTGTTAAGTGCTGCTTCTGTTACCATATTAGTTGCAATTTGTGTATCTATATTTTTTTCACGTAGAGCGCCCCTTATGCCTTTAAGATCGCCATATTTAACTTCTACTAAAGGTAATTTTTCGATAGCGGAATAATATTTATTAGTTATATTGTATTTTTCTTTATGCTCTTCGTCCTCTTCTAATAAATATACTGGCGGATGAACGCAATAGAATTTTACGGAAACTAATTTTCTGTTACCAGATAGTTTCTGCGCAAGCTTAAGTGGATTGTAAAAAGAAATCCACTTATAATCAATTTTTTTTATGCGTTGAATGTTTCTGAACACATTACTATTGTCTATAAAGACGGCAATTCTTTGGAGATTCATATATTATATTATTTTAATATCATTTAGTGTAATGCTTATATGCAAAAAAACAAGAGGCCTTACAGCCTCTCGTTGCTTACCATTGCCGAAGCATATGATAAGGGTTTCTTGTTATTTAGTATGACACCAATATTTATTATTGTAAATATATACTGTGGATAACTTTTTAAGACAAAATTAAATAAAAAATAGAGTAAATAACTCTATTTTAAGGTAGTGGCGGTCCGGACGGGACTCGAACCCGCAACCTTCTGCGTGACAGGCAGATGATCTAACCAATTGATCTACCGAACCATTTCAGAGATTTTGATGAAGATTTCTGGATAATGTTCTGCAAGTTGAGCTAAGATTTTGCGGTCTATTTCAATCTTATTTTTCTTTAAACCAGCAATAAATTTAGAGTATGTTGATTTGTTTCCCCGACAAGCAGCATTGATTTTAATTTGCCAGAGTCGTCTCATGGTTCTTTTTTTGTTTCGGCGATCGCGATAAGCATAAACACCAGCCTTTTTAACAGCAGTTTTTGCTAACTTTATTTTACTTTTTCGTCCCCCACGATAGCCCTTGACTGCTTTTAGCAGTTTTCTTCTTTTTTTGAGATGAGCTTTTCCTCTTTTAACTCTTGGCATATGTGTTAGTTGATTAGGTAATTGGTTAATTGGGGATTGGGATTATAATACATAGATCCTGATTACCTAAGTACCCAGGCACCCGATTACCCAATCTACAGATTTTGTTTAAGTGTTTTTCTGAAACCCTTGCTAAGCAATCTTCGTTTTCTTTTATTTTTAGTTACTTGCCTTGATTCTTTCGCGTTAAAATGGTTTTGCCCACAAGTTATGTGCAAAAATTTTTCATTTTTGGTTTTTTTTACCCTTTTGGATATTGCCTTACAAGGTTTGTTCATCTTTGTTATTTTTTACTAATTAATACTGTCAACCTGTTTCCCTGTTTTTTTATTTTTTGTTCTATCTGAATATTTTCTCCTAACATATCTATAAATTCTTCGGTTAATTTTTGAGCCAACGGGAAGTGCGCTTTTTCTCTTCCGCGCAATATCATTTCAATCTTTACTTTATTCCCCTTTTCCATGAATTCGCATGCTCTTTTCACGCGAAAATCTAGATCGTGTTTTCCTATTCTTGGAGTTAAACGTATACCTTTAATTTCATTAATTTTTTGTTCTTTCTTTTGATGTTTTTCTTTCTTTTTGAGGTCGTATTTAAGGTGGCTAAAGTTTAAAATTTTGGCTATAGGTGGATTGGCCTGCGGGCTAATTTCAACTAGGTCTAATTCTTTATCTCTAGCCATTTCCAACGCTTTTTCTGTTTCAATAACATCTAAATGTTCCCCTTTCTCGTTTATTAAACGAACCTGGGGAGCAGTTATTTTATTGTTTACGCGGTAATATTTCAATTTTTTAAATTTAAATGTTTTTTAGAGAAAGCCACCCCCGATCCACTTTTAAGATACTTTTCAAATTTATACGCATTAATTTTACTAGCAAATGCGCAATACCAAATTAATTTGTACGGTTTTTTACTTGAGGTAGATTTGACTTGTCCAGAGTTGTGATTCTTGATTCTTTGTTTTAGGTTAGTTGTAATTCCCGTATATGGACTATTGTTTTTGGTGCCTTGGAGAATGTAAACATAATGCATAGAATGGGAGTTATTCCTCCTTCGCTAAAGCTACGGAGGACATCCTTCGTTTTGTGTCATCAAAAGCGATCGATTAATAATAAGTGGCCTTGCCATCCGAAGCTCCGAGCATGAGCGAGGAGCGAAGGATGGTGGAGATGGCGGGTACTTCCCCCGCGTTCGCAGGAATTAAGACAAAAATTTCTACCTTTATAGTTCAATTGATTTCTTGATTAAAGATTAAAATTGAACAAATTCCTTTAATCACAGCCCGATTTAATACAACCATTCTATTCGGGCGACAGATTGGTCGTTTTCCCGCTGATAATACATCAAATTTTTTAGCAGGATTCAAAAATTTGATGGCTGTTGCTTTTTTAAGCTCTAGCAAAATTGAAGGCTGGAATGCTTAGCATTTGCCTTACTTTAGCAATTAGTTTGCCATTTATTTTGTTTTAGAGAACTAACGCGTCTCTAAGGTGTACGAAAGGCTTGTTTTCGTCGCAATTTTCTCGCGTCGATTATAAGACATCCCCTTATAACACATTAAGGATACAGTTTTTAATCAGAATGTCAATTATTTTTTGTCGTCTTTGTTGGTTAATTTAGCCTGAACATTGGCAGGGGTCGGAACATAATGGTCAAATTCCATATTAGAACTGCCACGCCCCTCGGTTACTGACCTTAAAGCAGTGGTATAACCAAACATTTCAGATAAAGGTGATAAGGCATGAACTATTTTTACCTGGCCCCTGTCTTTTGTTTCTTGAATTTGGGAGCGGCGGGAATTAAGATCCCCAATAACATCTCCCATAAACTTTTCAGGAACCACTACTTCCAATTTCATTATTGGTTCTAATAAAGCAGGGTTTGCTTTCTTAACTCCATCTTTGACCGCTCGTGTAGCAGCGATTTTAAAAGCTGCTTCCGAGGAGTCCACGTCATGAAAAGAACCATCATAAACAGTAACTTTCATATCTACCAAAGGATAACCAGCTAAGGCGCCTTCAGACATAGCCTGAATAACTCCTTTTTTAATGGCTGGAACGAATTCTCTAGGAATAGCTCCGCCTTTAATTTTATCTATAAATTCAAATCCTCCGCCTCTTTCTTTGGGCTCAAGCTCTAACCAGCAATGTCCGTATTGTCCGCGTCCTCCTGATTGATGAATATATTTTCCTTCACTTTTAACAGTAGTGGTAATAGTTTCTTTGTAGGCAACTTGAGGCTGACCAACATTAACATTGACATTAAATTCTCGCTTTAAGCGATCAACAATAATTTCTAGATGGAATTCTCCCATACCCGAAATAATAGTTTGTCCTGTCTCTTCATCTGTTTTTACTCTGAAAGTTGGGTCTTCTTCTACCAATTTGGCAATAGCTAGTCCCATTTTTTCTTGGTCTAATTTTGTTTTTGGCTCAATAGCAACAGAAATAACAGGATTAGGAAAGCTGATAGATTCTAGAATAATAGGATTATTAACATCGCAAAGCGTATCACCAGTGGTAGTGTTTTTTATACCCACAATGGCGGCAATGTCTCCTGCTGAAACCTGATCAATTTCTTTTCTTTGGTTAGCGTGCATTTGGACAATTCGCCCCACTCTTTCTTTGTTTTTGGTTGTAGTGTTTAAAACATATGACCCTGAAGTTAGGGAGCCAGAATAAACCCTGAAATAGCACAATCGTCCAACATAAGGGTCTGTGGCTATTTTAAAAGCTAGGGCGGCGAATGGTTCTTTTTCGTCAGCCATACGAATTGATTTTTCTTCAGTTTTGGGGTCAATTCCTTCTACTGGAGGAACATCTAATGGCGAGGGAAGATAAAAAGAAATAGCATCCAAAAGGGGTTGAATTCCTTTATTTTTTAGGGCCGAACCACAAAGAATAGGCACTATTTTTCCTTTAATAACAGCTTGCCTTAATAATTTTCTTAGAATTTTTAAATCTGGTTCTTTGCCCTCTAAATATTCATGCATTAATTGTTCGTCGCCCTCAATAATAGCCTCTATTATTTCAGTTCTATATTTTTCTATTTTTTCTTTTAAATCTTCTGGAGCATCTTTTATTTCTACTTCCATTCCCATTTCATCCGAATATATGTGCGCCTTGCGAGTAAATAAATCAACAATTCCCTTAAAATTTGTTTCTGATCCTATTGGTAATTGCAAAGGATGAGCATTTTTAGTTAAGCGTTCATAAATAGATTCTAGGTCGGCATAAAAATCAGCGCCAGTGCGATCCATTTTATTAACAAAACCAATTAGTGGTATTTCAAATTTTTCAGCTTGATGGTAAACGGTTTCAGACTGTGGCTCAACTCCCGCTACTCCATCAAAAACAACTACTCCTCCATCTAAAATACGCAAAGATCTCTGGACTTCTGCAGTAAAATCAATATGGCCAGGAGTATCAATAATGTTAATTTTAGTATTCTCTCCGCTTGAGTTAGACCAGAAAACAGTAGTAGCTGCGGAGGTAATAGTAACACCCCTTTCTCTTTCTTGCTCCATCCAGTCCATTTCTGCTTGACCCTCATGAACTTCTCCTACTTTATGCTTTTTGCCGGTATAATACAGAATTCTCTCACTAACGGTTGTTTTGCCAGCGTCAATATGAGCAATAATTCCAATATTGCGTACCTGTTCTAATTTATGTTCAGTAGACATATTTATATTTAAATTAAATAATTAGTAAATTGGTTATTAATAATTTTCTCCCCTTAGTAAAGAGGAGAACTTTGTTTAATAAGTCCAATTAGATATCAAAAGATTTTTGGTAATGAATTTTAATGATATCTAGCAAAATGAGCGAAAGCTTTATTTGCCTCGGCCATACGATGGACATCCTCTTTCTTTTTTATAGCGTTGCCTTGATTTTCTGCTGCGTCTAGAAATTCTTGTCCCAATCTTTTGAACATTGGCTTTCCTTTACGTTTGCGGGCAGCATCAATAATCCAACGGGAAGCAAGAACATATCTACGGGATTCGGTGGTTGGGGTAGGAACTTGGTAATTAGCTCCACCAACTCGGCGAGATCTTATCTCTATAAATGGAGATATATTTTCTATTGCTTTTTGAAAAATTTCCAAAGGGTCTCTTTTGGTTTTTTCTTTAATAAAATCAAAAGATTGATAAACTATTTTAGAAGCAATATTTTTTTTACCACCTTTCATAATATGATTGATGAATTTGGCTACAGGAATTGATTGGTATTTAGGATCTGGACTGATTTTTCTTTTTATGGCTTGTTTTCCTCTCATAAGTTAGTTGATTGATTGATTAGTTAATCGGGATTATAATTATCCGATTACTTAAGCGCCTGACTTTGGTTTTTTTGTACCGTATAAACTTCTGCTTTGTTTTCTACCCTCAACACCACTAGTGTCGTAGACCCCCCTAACAATATGATATCTAACGCCGGGCAAATCTTTTACTCTGCCGCCTCTAATTAGAACTACGGAATGTTCTTGCAGGTTGTGTCCAATTCCAGGAATGTAGGCAGTTACTTCCATGCCGTTAGATAACCTAACTCTAGCAATTTTACGTAAAGCTGAATTTGGCTTTTTGGGAGTTTGGGTAGTAACCTTCAGACAAATTCCTCTTAAAAATGGACGACCCTTTTTAAGGAAAGTTCTTTTTCTTTTCAAAACATTAAAATTAACCCTGAGGGCAGGGGTTTGAGATTTTTTTTTCGTTTTTTTTCTTCCTTTACGGACTAATTGATTTATGGTAGGCATACATATTGGTTAATTGGGGATTAGTTAATTAGGTAATTGGGATTTTAGAAGAAACATCTTTCGTTTCGTTCATTATAAGAATAATTTTTTGCCTGATTACCCAAGTACCCGAGCACCTAACTTATTTTACTTTATTTTTTAAAAAATGTCAATTTTTTTCTCTAAAAATGATTAGAAAATGAATGGTTGCCCCACAATAAGTTTATATATACTAAAGATTATTGGAAATATTATTTGAAAACCAAAAAAGATGAATAAGAATAAAATAAAAAATCCATATCTTTGCATTACTATTTCGTAATGTCTAAATCTGCTTGGCAGAAAAGCAAACAAAACTTTTGAACCATCTAAAGGGGGGATAGGCAAAAGATTGAAAACAGCCAAAAGGATATTGGCATAAACAATAATACTTAAAAATAAGGCAAATTGATTAAACACGGAAAATCTAATCATTAGGCCAAAAATTAAAGCAATAATTAGATTGGCCAAAGGACCAGCTAAAGCTACTAATCCTGAGCCGTGTTTTTGGTTTCTTAGGTTGTATGGGTTAAAGGGGACGGGTTTAGCATAAGCAAAAAGAAATTTTCCTCCAGAAAGTAAAAATAAAAGAATAGGCATCAAAATAGTTCCCCATATGTCAATATGAGCTAACGGATTCAATGTCAATCTACCTGCTTGTTTAGCTGTTGGGTCTCCTAGCTGATCAGCAGCCCAAGCATGAGCATATTCGTGGATAATTGCTGAGGGGATTATTACAAAAAAGAAAAAGAGTAAATTCATACACTTGTTAAATAAATTTAAAATGTTATGATAGGTACTTAGGTAATTGGGTACTTAGGTAATTAGGATCCCAATTAACCAATCCCCAATTAACCAATTAACCAATTCTTATGTCAAGACGTTGTGATATTTGTGGCCGTGGGCCCCAGACAGCTATTATCAGATCACATTCTAATATAGCGACCAAGAGACGCCAGTATGTGAATTTGCAAACTAAAAATATATCTGGTTCCAATAACCCTTTAAAAAATCTTCTTAAGGATGATAGGATTATTAAAAAGTGTTTGACAAAAAAAGCAAGTCCGTCTGAGAGAATAAATGTGGAAAACAAGAATAAAACTAAGATAAAAATTTGTACTAAGTGTTTGAAAATTTTGAAACGAGAATTGGACAAGATTTGATTTTTGGCCCTCCTTCGGGGATTAGCGCAGCGGTAGCGCGCACGTCTGGGGGGCGTGAGGTCAGGAGTTCGATCCTCCTATCCCCGACCACGCTCAGCGTGTTTGATATCGCGCTTAGTGCGACATCACGTTTAGTGTAGTTTTTGGTAGTCTTAGAGTACCGATTTAAAAATTTGTAATTAAAATTAAATTATGATTATTACAGAATCTAAACTTTACGGCATAATTAGAAGTCAGTTAAAAAAAATTGACAAAATAGGTATAGTTTCTTGTAATTCGTGCGCGAGAATATGTGGGACCGGAGGACGAGAAGGGATGGACAAGTTAGCAATAAAATTAAGAAAGGACGGATTTAATGTAGTAGACACTGATTTAATTGGTCGTCCTTGTGCTTATGATGAGTTAGAATTAAAAAAAGGAGAATTACATGGAGATACTACTATAGTTTTAGCTTGTGATGCGGGCGTTCATCTTCTAAAGAAACTTTTCCCAGGAAGAAAGATTATTTTAGGGTTAGATAGCATCGGCGTAGGAACTTGGGACAAAGAGGGAAATTTAACTTTAGTCCGAAAATTTGAATGAACCTTTAAGTTTTTGGTTGATTCTTTTTTTAATATCTTTTTCTTTTATTGACTGTCTTTTGTCATATTTTTTTTTGCCCTTTGCTATGGCAATTTCTATTTTTATAATACTGCCTTTGGTATAAACTTTTAATGGAATTGCACTTAATCCTACTATATGAGTTTTTCCGATTACTTCTTGGATTTCTTTTTTTTTGAGAAGTAATTTTCTGCTTTGAGTGGGTTCGTAATCTTGTTGGACCTGAAAAGCGGGAGGATAGGGGTCTACATGAGCATTGAGTAAGTAGACATTATTTTTGTTATCCACTATAACATAACTGCCAGCAAGGTTTATCCTTCCGTTTTTAATTGATTTCACCTCAGGTCCAGTTAGAACAATCCCAGCCTCTATGGTATCTAAAATTTCATAATCATATAGGGCCTTTTTGTTTTTAGCTATTATTTTCATTATGTTCTGTTTATTAATGGTTGATTATAGTTTACAAATTAACGCCTGTTTTGTCCACCATTCATTCGGCTTGCCCTTATGATTTTAGTTTTGTATAATATAGTAACTAAGTTCATATTAATTTATATTTATGAAGATTGGCATAGATTGTCGGACAATTTTACATCCCGAGAAAGGAGAACGCGACGGCATTGGTCATTATACCTATCAATTGGTTCGTCATTTATTAAAAATTGATAAAAAGAATACTTATGTTTTATTTTTTGACCATTCTGTTGGGCAAAGCAGGATAGCAAAATTTAAACAGAAAAATGTTTTAATTAAATTTATTCCATTTTTGCAGTATAGCAATCTAATGCCAGATAAATATGCTCATTTTTTGGTTAGCGCTGTTTTTTCTCGAGAGAAATTAGATATTCTTCATTCACCCATTCCCTGGTTGCCACGTCCTTATGTTGGCAAAACAATAATAACTGTTCATGATTTAGCGGTTTGTAAATTTTTTGAGTTATATTCTCGTCAAAAACAAGATATTCTTTTTAGAAAAAATTTACCGAGCATTTTAGAAAAAGCTAAAATGATTATCGCAGTTTCCAAATCTACATCCAAAGATTTGCAGCAGATTTTTAACATTAATCGTAAAAAAATTAAAGTTATTTATCACGGCGTTGATATAAGATTTTTTAAAAAAAATACATTATCCAAAATCAAGCAGGTTCAAAGTAAATATAAAATCAAAAAGGATTATTTGTTTTCTTTGGGCAATTTTAGTCCTAGAAAAAATGTTATTCGTATTATTTTTGCTTATGAGCGTTTAAGGAGGAAAATAGAATCTATGAAAAATAAAACCTTGCCAGAGTATCAATTAGTTTTGGGTGGGGATAAAAAAGATCCTAATTTTAAAAAAATAAAACAAGCCGTTAGGTTGTCAAAATATAAAAAGGATATTATTTTTCCGGGTTATGCCGAAGCATCTGACTTAAACGCATTGTTTGAAGGAGCAAGTTTGTTCATGTTTCCGTCTCTTTACGAAGGGTTTGGTTTTCCCATTATTGAAGCTATGGCTAAAGGAATACCAGTAATTACTAGCAACACCTCGTCTATGAAGGAAATAGCTAGTCAATCAGCGGCAATTGTTGACCCTTACAATGTTTCTGAAATAACGACTGTTGCTTATAATTTGTTGACTAATAAAAAATTATATGATAAATTTAAAGTGAAGGGAAAACTTTTAGCCAAGGAATTCAAATGGGATAAATGTGCTCGTGAAACTTTAAATTTTTATCAAAGGGCGATTAATTCTAATTAATTTTATAACTTTTAAATTATTGATTATGAGTGAAGTAAAATCAAAATTCGCAAATTCTGATTCTTTTCCATCTTCTCGAGGAAAGAAACATGGCTTAGTTGTTTTAGTTGTTGGTGTCATTGTTCTTATTGTTTTGGTCATTGCATTGACCTTTGTTTTTCTGGAACCGGCAATGAATCAAACATCCACTTCTTCTTGGTCAGCCGTTTTTTTGACTAATGGTCGAACTTATTTTGGCAAGATAAAAACAGAGAATGCAGAGTTTATAACATTAAATAATGTTTACTATTTGCAGGTTCAAGAAGTGCCACCTGTTGATGAAGGAGAAGTAGCCCAACAACAACTTTCTTTAATGAATGTAGGTGACGAAATGCATGGACCAGAAGATTCTATGAGAATAAATAAGGACCATGTTCTCTTTATAGAGAAATTAAAAGCAAATTCTTCGGTCGTTACTTCCATAGAACAACAGTTAAGCCAATAGTTATTTTGATTGAATTATAAAATGAAATTCCAACACAAAAGCATGGCATCAAGTCTTTTGAGCCTTGTTTTTGTTTTCTTGTTTTTAATATTAGTTGTTAGTTTGGTTAGCTTTTATTATTCTAACCAAGCCGACAATATAGATACAGATGACAAAGACGTTGACTTCTGGCTTCATGGTTCATCAGATTGTCATGTGGGAGAAGAATGTGTTTTTTTTATATTTATTCGCAATTCAGAGTCATGCGACTTGAATCAGGTAGAAGTATCTTTATCTTTCCCGCCTGGCTTTTCTATTAGTTCAGATGTTTTTGGTTATAAGAAAAATTCAACTAATCACTATGTTTGGCATTGGAAAGAAATAAAAAGCAAAACTTTACAGGAGATTAGAATAAAGGGTGTATTTTCGGGAGAAGCTGATTATAACTCTTTAGTAGAGGGATCTTTATATTTTAATCTGGAAGGTTTTTCTTCAGAATTTCAGGATTATTTTTCTGATTATTTGCAAGTAGAGCCATTTCCTCTTAATATTAACTTAAAAATTCCAGCTATTAGTTATAATTGGGGAGAATTATTGCCCTTGACTTTAGTTTATGAAAATAACAGCGACAAGGAGATTAAGGATTTAAAGATAAACATTTCTCTAGACAAGAATCAATATTTTGACTTAAATGATTTAGAGAAAAATTTTTGGTATTATTATCTTAGCACAGATTATCAAACTTCACTTCCTTACCTTAAGTCCAGACAATCTTTTGATTTAATGTCAAAGGGATGGGATTCAAGATTAATATCTAATTTAGTAGAAATTAAACCGGCAGACCAAGGAGCAATTGTTTTTTATTTACCTTTAGTTTCTGTTTCCCAGGCTCAAGAAAATAGATTTATTCAAGCAGAAAGCGAAATTCAAATTTTTGCTCGTGGAGACTTAGGGAATTACGAGGGCATAATTGCTCAAAGTTCTAAAATAAATTTAAAGATTGCCACTGATTTAAATTTAAACGTAGATTTGGGATATTATGATTATATCGGACAGGAACTGAAAAGAGGAGAGCTACCACTCTTGAGTGTCAATGAGAAAAGTTTTTATCGAGTTATTTGGAATTTGAAAAATGGTAGTAATACGGTTCAAGATGTTGTTATTAAAACAAAATTGCCAGTTTATATTGAATGGACTAATCAATCAGAAAGTTCCGAAGGAATTCTATCTTATAATGAATTAAACAGAGAGATAATTTGGGAAATTCCAGAATTGTCGGCTTATCAGGGTTTTTATCCCTCACCTTTATTGGAGGCGAATTTTGAAGTAGCAGTTATTCCCAAATTAGAAGATGCGGATTCAAAAATAATTCTAACAGGGGATATTTTTTTAACAGCTAAGGATAAATTTACTGACACTCCCCTAATGCAACAATTTGATTTTTTGAACACTAATTTTGTTCCTCTGCCCTAAAAAATTATTCATTTTTGCTTATCTGCTTATTATCTGTATAATATTAGTATATAATTTTTTTTAGACAAATTTTATGCCTCAATTTAATTTTGCCGAAAAAGAAAAAGAAATATTAAAGTTTTGGGATAAAGACAAGACTTTTGAAAAATCTTTGAGAAAAAAATCTCCTCAGGGCTCCTCCTTCGCTAAAGCTACGGCGGACAAGGATTTTGTTTTTTATGATGGCCCTCCTTTTGCTACTGGCACTCCTCATTATGGACATTTGGTCGCTGGTTTAATGAAAGATATTGTTCCTCGTTATTGGACAATGAAAGGATATCATGTTGAAAGAAAATGGGGATGGGATTGTCATGGTTTACCAGTTGAGAATATTGTTGAAGAAGAGATGAAAATAAAAAATAAAAAACAGATTGAAGAATTGGGTATTCATAAGTTTAATGAAACCTGTCGGAGCAAAGTTCTTGTGTATGCAGAAGAATGGAGAAAAATTATTCATCGTTTTGGCCGTTGGGTGGATATGGATAATGATTACAAGACAATGGACAAAGATTATATGGAAAGTATCTGGTGGGTATTTAAAGAATTGTGGGACAAAGGATTAATTTATGAAAGTTATAAATCAATGCATATTTGCCCAAGATGCGAAACAACCCTTTCTCAATCAGAAGTAAGTCAAGGATATTTAGATGTTAAAGATTTAGCTGTAACTGTAAAATTTGAGTTAGAGGACGAACCAGGAACTTATATGTTAGCTTGGACAACCACTCCATGGACCTTGCCGGGCAATGTTGCTTTAGCTTTGGGAGAAAATTTAAAATATGTTTTGGTTGAATCAGGAAAAGAAAAGTTTATATGTATTGAAGGGAATTTAGAAAGTGTGTTTAAATACAGGAAGTATAAGGTTTTGAAAGAAGTTAATTTCAAAGAATTGGAAGGCAAAAAATACAAACCATTATTTAATTACTACTCCAAAAAAGATATAGAAAATAAAGAAAATTTATACACCATTCAATTAGCTGATTTTGTTACAGGAGAAGATGGCACTGGCATTGTTCATATTGCCCCCGCTTTTGGAGAAGATGATATGAGTTTGGGAAATGAGAAACAATTGCCATTTATCCAACACGTTAAGATGGACGGACATTTTACCGATGATGTTATAGATTTTAAAGGCCAAGAGGTGCGGCCAAAACAGGATTCTCAACAAACAGACAAAAAAATAATTAAATATTTAGAAGAGAAAAATTTTTTGTTTAGTAAAGAAGAATACGAACATTCTTATCCTCATTGTTGGCGTTGCGGTTCACCCTTACTAAATTATGCCACTTCTTCTTTGTTTGTTAATGTAATTAAAATCAAGGAACAGGCAATAGAAACAGCTAAAGAAATCAATTGGATTCCTGGTCACATCAAAAACGGCAGGTTCGGCAAGTGGTTAGAAGGGGCTAGAGATTGGTCAATTTCCAGACAAAGATTTTGGGGTTCTGTTATACCTCTTTGGGTTTGTGATAAATGTGAGGAAAAAAGAGTTTTTGGTTCAGTTCAAGGGTTAGAAAAGGTTTCTGGAGAAAAAATTGATGATTTGCATAAACATTTTGTAGACAAGATTACTTTTAAATGCGAGAAGTGCGATGGAATAATGAGAAGAATTCCGGATGTTTTGGATTGTTGGTTTGAGTCAGGTTCAATGCCCTATGCTCAGATGCATTATCCATTTGAAAATAAAGAAAAGTTTGAAAAGAATTTTCCAGCTCAATTTATTGCGGAAGGAGTTGACCAGGCAAGAACATGGTTCTATTATCTTCATGTTTTGGCGACTGCTCTTAAAAAAACTAATTGTTTCAAAAATGTTGTAGCTAATGGGATGGTTTTGGCAGAAGATGGGAAGAAAATGTCAAAGCATTTGGATAATTATCCAGACCCTATGGAAATAATGGAAAAATATGGAGCTGATGCAATGAGGTACTATTTGTCTAGTTCGGCAGCAATGAAGGCTGAAGATTTGAGTTTTTCAGAGAAAGATTTAAAAGAACAATATAGATTTTTTCTTACTTTGATAAATGTTCACACCTTTTATCAAATGTTTAGAGGAGATATTAAAGTGGAAAATGTAGACAAAGATAAAGACATCACTAATGTTCTTGATAAATGGATTACAAGTAGGCTTAATCTATTGGTTAAAAGTGTTACCCAGAAAATGGATAGTTATGACTTAAATGCAGTTAGGGAGATACCAATTTTTATTAACGATTTATCTGCATGGTATATTAGAAGGTCAAGAAATAGATTTAGAGATGGTGGTCAGGACGATAAAATAAAAGCTTTAAAAACATTAAGGAGAACCTTGTTTCATCTAAGTAGGACAATGGCTCCCTTTATGCCATTTTTAGCTGAATATATATATCAAGAGGTGGATGGAAAACAAGAATCTGTTCATTTGCAAAGTTGGCCATTATTTGACGAAAGCTTAATTGATGAGAAATTGTTATCTGAAATGCGAATAGTCAGAAAGATTTGCGAATTAGGACATAACCTAAGGGCACAAACAAAAATAAAAGTCCGTCAACCTTTAAGTAAATTAAATGTTTTAGGAGTCAGACTCCCAATTGATTTAATAGAGTTGATTAAAGATGAATTAAATATCAAAGAAGTTGAATCCATTGAAAATTTCCCCCAAGGAGATAATTGGGAGAAGATAAAAGAAGGAGATATAGAAATATATTTAAATACAGAGATAACTCCTGTTTTAAAAGAAGAGGGAAATTGTCGGGAATTGGTTAGGGCAGTAAATTCTCTACGCAAAAAAGCCCAACTAACAAAAGATGATTTAGTTAATCTTTATTGTTCTGAAACCAAGGAAGGTTTAGAAAAGATGATTCAAAATAAAAAAGAATTTTTGAAATCTCAAACAGGCAGTAAAGACATTATAATCAAAGGACCGCCAGGCAAGGTTTTGATTCAAGAAGAGGTTTCCCTAAATGGAATTAATATTATTTTAACACTGAGTCAATAATTTAGAGTTAAAGATTCTTCTATTTATGCCTATTTCGAATCATCTATTAGGAGTTATTCTTGGAGAGCGAAACGTCAAGGAGAATGATAAATTTATAACATTTTATAGTCAAGAGAAGGGCAAGGTTGAAGTTTTGGTGCGAGGAGCTCGCAAGATTAGTAGTAAATTAAATCCTATAATCTCCGCCCGTTTTTCTTTTTTAGATTTAGTTGTAATTAAAGGAAAGAATTTCTATCGTTTGATTGATGGAAAAACTCAGGAAAAATTTGAAGGATTGATTAAGGATTATCAGAAGATTCTATTGCTTAATAACATTTTGAAGAAAGTTGATGAATTGCTTAAATTTCAAAAAACTGATGAGAAGATTTTGGCTTTAATTCTAGAATTTTTACGCCATATAGATAGGTTGCCCATAAAAAAAGCGTTGCCTCTATCGGCTGCTTTTTTAATTAAACTTTTGGCTTTCTCTGGTTATTGTCCTGAACTAAAGCATTGTTCAATTTGCCAGAAAAGTCCTTCCACAAAGCAAGTCTTTTTTGATTTAAACAAAGGAAGCATTATTTGCTCTCAACATAAATTACCTCCAGTTTTAAACGGCGATAGAATGGAAATTAGTTTAGATTGTTTACAAATTCTACGAATTTTTCTTTATAAAGATTTTAGTTATTTAGAAAAATTTAGTATCAAAAAACAAGAATTTTTGAAAATATGGGAATTAGTTAATCAATTTTTAAAGTGGCAGGTTGGGTGATCAGGTACATGGGTGCTCGGGCAATCGGGTAAAAAATATTTTAATAAATCCTAATTAACCAATCCCTATGTACCCAATTAACTAACATATATGTTTAAGTTAATCAAAAAATCTAATATTTCTCAAGCGCGTTCAGGGAAGCTAAAAACAAAACATGGGATTATAAATACCCCGTTTTTTATGCCTATTGCCACTCAAGCTACGGTGAAGGGATTAACTATTTCCCAAATAAAAAATTTGGGTGCTCAAATTCTCCTTTCTAATACATATCATTTATTCTTACGTCCAGGACTTAACACCATTAAGAAAGCCAAGGGACTGCATAATTTTATGGGTTGGAAAGGTCCCATATTAACAGATAGTGGTGGTTATCAAGTATTTTCTCTATCTAAAAAACGAAAGGTTAGTGATAAGGGTGTAGAATTTCAATCAGAAATTGATGGCAAAAGTATTTTTCTATCACCAGCTCAAGCTATCAAAATTCAAAATGTTTTAGGGTCAGATATAATAATGTGTTTGGACGAATGTGTTAAGTGGCCTTGCACCAAAATTGAAACGCAAAAAGCAGTGGATAGGACGTCTGCTTGGGCAAAGCTTTGTAAAAATGCCCATAAAAGGCAAAATATTAATAGGATGCTTTTCGGCATTGTTCAGGGTTCAGTTTATAAAGATTTACGTGCCAAAAGCGCGAAAGAACTTATTAAAATTGGCTTCAATGGATATGCTATTGGAGGACTAACATTGGGAGAACCTATTAAAGAAACATATGGGGCGATTCAATCTGCTATTCAAGAATTGCCATTGAACAAACCTCGTTATTTGATGGGTGCTGGTAAACCAGAACAGATTGTTGAGGCAGTTAAAATGGGAGTTGATATGTTTGATTGCGTAATTCCAACTCGTAACGCTCGTCACGGTTTATTGTACACAAGGTCTAACAAAATTGACCCGTCGGGTCGGTTATCAACAAATTTTTATAAGAAAATACATATAACTAACGCTAAGTATAAAAATGATTTTAAACCATTAGATTCAAATTGTTCTTGTTATGCTTGTCAGAATTTTTCCAGAGCATATATTAGGCATTTATTTATGGCAAAAGAACAATTAGGTAAAACATTAGCAACGATTCACAACCTTGCTTTTTACCTAGACCTAATGAAAGACATTAGAAGTATGATTACTGACTCCAAACTATAAAAATTTAATGGTTGACCCCAGGGGTCAACCAATGGAATTTTGACATTTTAAAATATTTTGTTATTATTGAATGATGGCGCGTTCGTCTAGTGGTTAGGACGCCAGGTTTTCATCCTGGTAACAGGGGTTCGATTCCCCTACGCGCTACCATACAGCACAGAACATGGGAATATTGAAACATTATATTATGTTGTAACGAAATTTGTGTCTGTTGAGGTTGGACTTCAACAGTTTTTTGTTTTGCTTTACATTTTTTAATTTTCAGATATAATTGAATTAAGATGATAGCTCATAATACGAAATTAAATATTTAATTTTATGTTAAATTTACGAGAAATTAAAAATAATTCTCAAGTTTTAGAATTTATCAAACAAAGCGATTTATCTACACAGGCTTTGGGTTATACTGAACACGGGTTTCGTCATAGCAATTTAGTTTCTAAAGAAGCAAAAAGAATAGCCAAAGAAATGGGTCTTAAAGAAAAAGAACAAGAATTAGCGGGTATTGCTGGTTTTTGTCATGATATGGGTAATTTTTTAGGACGCTCTAGGCATCATTATTGGGGTGCTCTTTTGTTTCATCAAATTTTTGCTAATGATTTTTTCAATGAAGAAATTTCCTTAATTATGCAAGCTATTGCCAATCACGACAAAGACACTATGAAATTAACCAACAATATATCAGCTTTAGTTGTTTTGGCCGACAAGTCAGATGTTCATAAAAAAAGGGTTTCTTCTAAGTCTATGAAAGAGATTAAGGGAGACAAACATAATAGGGTAAATTATGCAGTTACTCGTTCGGATTTGAAGGTAAATAAAGCGAAGAAGCAAATTAGTCTATTGTTGAAAATTGACACTAATTTTGTGCCTATTATGGAATATTTTGAGATTTTTACTGACCGTATGGCTTATTGCCGAAAGGCAGCCGATTATTTGGGGTATAAGTTTAATTTAGTAATTAACACATTCAAACTTCTGTAATTTTTATGAGTCTTTTGCGACGAAAAAAAGTTAATGAATTAATTAGAAGAGAATTGGGTGAGATTATTGTTCGTGAGTTTGAGGCTCCCGAAAATTCATTAGTGACAATTTCAAATGTAAATACTTCAGCTGATTTATCGTCAACAAAGGTTTCGGTAAGCATTTTCCCCATTGACCAAGCAAATAAGACGTTTGGCTCTTTGTGTAAAATGGCAGGTTTTCTGCAAAAATTGTTAAACAGACGTTTGAAAATGAAGATGATACCGCGTATTAATTTTTATTTAATCAAAAATGAATAATTCCTTAGAAAAAATTGTTAATTTATGCAAAAGAAGAGGGTTTGTTTTTCCCTCTTCTGATATGTATGGTGGTTTTGAAAGTTGTTATGATTATGGTTTTCTGGGAACCTTATTGGGAAACAATATCAAACAAGCTTGGTGGAAAAATATGACTCAGTATAGAGAGGATGTGGTTGGCGTAGATGCTAGCATTTTAATGTCTCCTTTGGTTTGGAAAGCTTCTGGTCATTTAACCGCAGGATTCAGTGACGCTTTAGTAGAGTGCAAAAAGTGCCATCATCGTTTTCGTAAAGACTATTTAAAGGAAAATAAATGTCCTGATTGCGGAGGAGAGTTGACCAAAGAGAGGAAATTTAATTTGATGATGAAAACTTTTATTGGTCCCGTAGAAAATGATGCATCAGTTACTTTTTTGAGAGGAGAAACTTGTCAGGGAATTTATATGAATTATAAGGGCACGAAAGATTCTATGCGTTTAAAAATTCCTTTTGGAATAGCGCAAATTGGCAAGGCCTTTCGCAACGAAATTAGCCCCAGGTATTTTGTTTTTAAAACTAGAGAATTTGAGCAAATGGAAATGCAATATTTTATTTCTCCAGATAAATTAGAAAAAAAGAAATGGTTTGAATATTGGCAGAAAGAACGCCAAGATTGGTATATTGGTTTAGGCATAAGAAAAGAGAATTTGCGAATTAGAGAGCACTCCTCAGATGAATTAGCTCATTACGCGCAAAAGGCCGTTGACATAGAATACAAATTTCCTTGGGGTTGGGACGAAATAGAAGGAATACATGATAGGGGAAATTGGGATTTGTCTAATCACAGCCAGCACAGCGGACAAGATTTAACCTATACTGATGTCGATAAAGACAAAAAATTTATTCCTCATATTATTGAAACTTCTGCTGGTGTAGCTCGTTCTTTTTTGGCTTTTATGATTGACGCTTATACCGAAATAGAAGGAGGGAGAACAACTACTACTG
>CAZDOL010000006.1:0-38510 GCA_964507075.1 uncultured Gammaproteobacteria bacterium | reverse complement strand
ATTACGGCAAAAAGGTTTTATGAAAATTATATCTTTAGCTCCTGAAGTTTTATAGAAATTTTATGAAAATTAAGAAAAATGATATTGTTCAAATAGTTCAAGGCAAAGACGCTGGAAAAAAGGGAAAAGTCTTAAGAGCTATGCCAAAAATTAATAAAATCGTTGTTGAGGGTCTAAATTTGGCCATTAAACATGTTCGTCCTAAACGCGAAGGGGAGAAAGGTCAAAGAGTCAAGATGGCCATGCCCTTTGATGTTTCTAACGCTATGTTGATTTGTCCACGTTGCAAGAAAAAAATCAGAGTAAGTTACAAGATATTGACAGACGGACGCAAAGAAAGATTTTGCAGGAAATGCAATGATGTTTTTAAATAAAGAGCTTATGTTTTCTTTGAAGAAAAAATATATTAAAGAAATAATTCCAGCCATGAAAGAAAAATTTGGTTACCAGAATATTTTAGCTATTCCTAAGATAACTAAAATAACTGTTAATGTTGGCATCAATAGAGCTAAATCTGAAAAAAATTCTCAATATGTTGAAATCGTGGAAAGGACTATTTCTGAAATCACTGGACAAAGACCAGTCAAAAATTTAGCCAAAAAATCAATTGCTGGTTTTAAAATTAGAGAAGGTTTTGTGGTTGGCATAAGTACGGTTTTACATTCTCATAAAATGTATGATTTTTTAACCAAATTAATTAATGTCTCTTTGCCACGCATCAGAGATTTTAGAGGAATTCCCGAAAAAAGCATTGACCAAAGAGGAAATTTATCAATAGGCATTAAGGAACAAATAGTTTTTCCGGAAATTTTTCCAGAAAAAGCGGAAAGATTACATAGTCTTCAAATAGTGATTACCACTGATGCCCCTAACCATGAACAGGGGGTAGAATTGTTGAGATTAATGGGATTCCCTATTATATCATTAGATAAAAGTTAATATTTTTTATGGCCAAGATTTCGCAAATAGTCAAATCGAAAAAACCACCTAAGTATAGCACACGTATTGTGAGACGATGTTGGCGTTGTGGGAGAAGGCATGGATACATGAGAGAATTCGGCCTTTGTCGTATTTGTTTTAGAGAATTAGCAACCAAGGGCGCTATCCCAGGAATTCGAAAATCATCATGGTAATATAATGGGTACTTAGGTAATCGGGTACTTAGGTAATCGGGATTTTATTAAAATAATTATATTAATTAAAATAATTGAGAAATATGACAGACCCAATTGCGGATATGTTGACGAGAATAAGGAACGCTTTGTTAGTGAAGAAACAAGCGATAGTTTTTCCGCATTCCAAAATTAAATTTAATATTGGCAAAATTTTAGAAAAAGAAAACTTGATAAAAAAAGTGGAGGTTATTGATTTATGTAAAGAAAAGAATAAAAATTTCAATAAGGCCGCTAATTTTAAACGAATAAAAATTACTTTCAGGTATGATACCCAACAGAAATCAGTTATTAATTCTTTGCAAAAGATTAGTAAGCCTGGTCGCAGAGTTTATGTTAGGGGAAACCGTATACCTAGGGTTTTGAAAGGTTTTGGATTGGCTATTTTGTCTACCTCCAACGGTTTAATGACTGACCAGGAAGCAAGGGAGCATAATATTGGTGGTGAGGTCATTTGTCAAATATGGTAATAACATGGGAACATGGGAACATGGGAACAATTTAACAATCAATAGTTAATAATTAATAATTAATCCGTTTGACCACAGACATTTGATTTTTAGCATTAATGTTCTAATGTTCAAATGTTCTAATGTTCAAATGACTTAACTTATGAGTAGAATTGGAAAACAAATTATTTTTGTTCCAGAAGCAGTAGAAATAAAAATTGAAAAGGAAGAAATTTTAGTTAAAGGAAGGAAAGGTGAACTTAAGCAAGTTTTGCCAGATTTTTTGCGAGTTGTAATTAAAGATGATAAATTAACTGTGAGCATAAAAAACCCTGAAGACAAAAAGCAAAAATCGTTATGGGGAACCATAAATAGATTAATATTTAATATGATTAAAGGAGTGACAGATGGGTTTGAAAAAAGATTAGAACTTGTTGGCGTTGGGTATAAAGCAGAAGTAAATAATAACAAGCTGATTTTGCGTTTGGGCTTTTCTCATCCTATAGAATATATTATTTCCCCAGACATAGAAATAACAACTGAAAAGAATTTAATTATTATCACTGGCATCAATAAACAAAAAGTTGGAGATGCTGCAGCTAAGATTAGACGCTTTCGAAAGCCAGAGCCATACAAAGGCAAGGGGGTGAAATATGTTGACGAGTTTATTAGGCGTAAGGCAGGCAAAAAGGCAGTAAGTACTGGAACTTAACAGAAAAATATATGGACACTAAGTCAAAATATATACTTAGAAAAGCGCGTTGTCGCCGAATCCGCGCTAAGATAAAAGGAAGTTCAATCTGTCCGCGCCTTTGTGTTTTTAGAAGTAATAAATATTTATACGCTCAATTAATTGATGATAAAGCAGGTCAAACGTTAGCTTCTTGTTTTGGGAAATCCAATATTGAAGATGCTTATAAAATTGGGGAAGAAATGGCCAAAAAGGCATTAGCCCAGAATATTAAAAGCATACTTTTTGACCGTAGTGGATATAAATATCACGGTCAAGTAAAGGCAGTTGCAGATGGAGCCAGAAAAGGAGGCCTTCAATTTTAAAATAATTTAATTTTATCTATGCCTAAACCAAAAAGAACAAATCAAGGTGGTATGAGAAATATGAAAATTAAGCCCGAATTTGAACAAAAACTCGTTGATTTAGCTCGGGTGACTCGAGTAGTAAAGGGTGGGAAGCGTTTAAGGTTCCGCGCCTGTATGGTAATTGGGGATTATAAAGGGCGGGTCGGTTTTGGCGTAGCCAAAGGTGCTGATGTTTCAACTGCTATTAATAAATCTGTACGTCAAGCTAAGAAAAATTTATTAAAAATTAACGTAACCGAAGGAACGATTCCTCACGAAGTTAGAGCTAAATATAAAGCGGCTTATATTCTTTTGCGACCAGCCAGAAAAGGACATGGCTTAGTATCAGGTGGAGTAGTGCGCGTTGTTCTTTCGTTGGTTGGGTTTAAAAATTTAACTACTAAGATTTTAGGATCTAATAATAAGATTAACAATGTAAAAGCAACCATGAAAGCTTTAAGTATATTAATATCTACTGTTGATAAAAAAGAAAAAATATGACTCTTGCATTAAATAATATTTCTCCTAAACTAAAGTCTAGAACCTCCAAGAAACGAGTAGGCAGGGGGAATTCTTCTGGTCATGGAACATATTCTTGTCGTGGCAAGAAAGGGCAGAGATCAAGGTCTGGCGGAAAATCAGGGCTTAAGTTAAGGGGATTAAAGAAAGCCGTTAAAGCTTTTCCAAAATTTTCTAAACTCAAAAGTTCAGTTTCTAAGATGGCTATCGTTAATTTGAAGGACATAGGAGATAAATTTAAAGAAGATGATATAATCAGCCCACAAAATATGATTAAAGTTGGTTTGTTGAAAGATTGCAAAAAGGGTGTGAAAGTTTTAGCTTCTCCTGGTTCAGCTAAAAATAAGGGTCTCAATAAAAAATTAACCATTAAAGCCCATGCTTTTTCTAGAACAGCTACAGAAGAGATTAAAAAAGCTAAGGGAGAAACAATAATACTTTAATTTTTTCAGGTATGCAATTTTTAAATAAAATTAGACAGGTTTGGCAAATCAAAGATTTAAGAAATAAGATTTTGTTTGTTTTTGCTATGCTAGTAATTTTCAGAATTGCCGCTCATATTCCTTTGCCAGGAGTAAATATAGCTAATTTGAAAGATTTTTTTGCTCGCAATGAAATGTTGGGTATGTTGAACATTCTTTCGGGAGGAGCTATGGCTAATTTTTCTATTGTGGCTATGGGCATTGCCCCTTATATTACTGCTTCTATTATTATGCAATTATTAACCATGATAGTTCCTAAACTGGAAGAATTAAGCAAAGAAGGCTCAGCTGGTCGGCAAAAAATAAATCAATACTCTCGTTTTTTAACTGTTCCTTTAGCACTTATTCAGTCCTATGGAATGCTAATGCTTTTAAGGCAGTCAAGCTCAACTATTGTTGAGAACCTTTCTTTCTTTAACATTGCTAATATTTTAATTGTAATGTTAGGGGGAACAATGTTTTTAATGTGGTTAGGAGAATTAATTACTGAAAAAAAGATAGGAAACGGCATTTCTCTTTTAATTTTTGCTGGTATTGTAGAGAGGTTGCCAGCTTCTTTACAGCAATCCATTGCTATTTTTGATGTTTCTCAGCTCACAAATTGGATAATCTTAGCTATTCTCGCATTAGTTACAATAGCAGGAGTGGTTTGGTTAACAGAGGGACAAAGAAACATTCCTGTTACTTATGCGCGTCGTATTCGTGGGCATCGTATGTATGGGGGAACTGATACTTATTTGCCAATGCGCGTTAATCAAGCGGGCATGATTCCTATTATTTTTGCAATTTCTATCGTTTTGTTTCCTTCTTTAATTGGACAGTTTTTAATAAGATCCGCTTCATCTTTCCTTGCGAAATTTGGTCAATTTTTGATTACTTTAATGCAAAATCAGCTGTTTTATGGTTTAATATATTTTGTTTTAGTAGTGGCTTTCACTTATTTTTATACCAGTATCATTTTTCATCCAAAACAAATCGCAGAACAACTACAAAAACAAGGAGGGTTTGTTCCTGGTATTAGGCCTGGAGCCCCCACCTCTCAATATTTATCTAATGTTAGCGGTAGAATTATGTTGGCAGGAGCGCTTTCCCTTGGATTAATAGCTATTTTGCCAATTATTACTCAAAATGTTTTTAAGATTTCTACTTTTGTAATTGGTGGAGCCGCGATTTTAATTGTAGTTAGCGTAGTTTTAGAGGTTGTGAAGCAGGTTCAAGCTCAAATTTCTATGCATGAATATGAAGGTCTATAGCCGTTGCCTTGCAACGGAAATCCGAAATCCGAAATCCGAAATCCGAAACAATATCAAAATCCAAATGATTAAAATAAATATGTTTAGAATTTTGAATTTAGAGTTTAGAATTTGTTTAGAATTTAGAGTTTAGAATTTAGAGTTTGTCCCGATGGCGAAGCCATCAATGATCCTCTATGAAATCTGTATTTGGAATTTTAAGCGAAGCATTTTTATGATTAAAAATATTATTTTATTGGGACCCCAGGGGTCCGGCAAAGGAACACAAGCTAAACTTTTGGCAAATGAGTTTAAACTAGAGCATATAGAAATAGGTGATGCATTGAGAGAAATAAAAAATAAAAATACAACATTAGGAAAAGAAGTTGCTCAAATTATTGATAAAGGAAAAATGGTTCCGTTTCAATTAGTTGTTGAGATTGTTGATGAAAGGGTAGCGATTCTTTCTGCAAACAAAGGTATTATTTTTGACGGGACCCCAAGACGTCCTGTCGAGATTAAACCATTGGAGAATATTTTAAGAAAAAATGGGAGACATATTACCCATGTTTTTTTTGTCCAAATTTCAGAAAGAGAAACAATTAATAGATTAAGTAAACGTCATATTTGCAGTAAATGTGGCAAAATTTTTATTTTTGAAAATAATTCTGTTGATAAATTAAAAAAATGTCCCAAATGCAAAGGAAATATTATTCGTCGTAAAGATGATACGCCAGAAGGCATTAAACAAAGATTAGCCCTCTATCAAGAGAGAACATTTCCTGTGGTTGAATATTATCGCCAAAAACAGAGATTAATTGAAATTAATGGTGAACAACCAGCAGAAAAAGTTTTTAATGATATCAAATTAGCTCTATGAATACAAGTGTTGTTATTAAAACGGTGCCTCTCATTTCGGTGCCTGGCACCGAAGAGGAGCCTCTTTAAATCCGTTCCTATCCTATTTTTTAAAGCCAAAATTCATATTTACCCAATATATGGGTAAATTAACAAATTTTTATTTATGAATACGAATGTTATCATTAAAACAGACGAGGAAATTGAAATTATGCGTCAAGCTGGACGATTGTTGAGTAAAGTAATGTCGCAAGTGGCTTCTGCCGTTTGCCCTGGAATATCTACTTTAAGCTTAGATGATTTAGCCGAAAAACTTATTATAGATTCTAAGGCAAAACCAGGATTTAAAGATTATGGACAAGGGAAGAATAGATACCCAGCAACTCTTTGCACTTCAGTTAACGAAGAAGTTGTTCATGCTATTCCCAGTAGGGACAAGATATTGAAAGAAGGGGATATTATAGGATTAGATTGCGGTTTAATATATAATGGTTATTTCTCTGATATGGCAACAACTGTCCCTGTTGGCAAAATCTCTCCTAAAGCAGAGGAATTACTTAGGATAACAAAAAAGTCGCTTAATATAGCAATTCAAATGATTAAATCAGGAATTCGTTTGGGTAATATTTCGTCAGCTATTCAATCTTGTGCTGAAAAAAATAATTTTTCTGTGGTACGAACATTAACTGGCCATGGCATTGGAAAAGAATTACACGAAGCTCCTGTAATTCTGAATTATGGTCGTCCCCATACTGGAATAATTTTAGAGAAAGGAATGACTCTATGCTTTGAACCAATGATTAATGTTGGAGATTGGAAAGTCAAAACACTCAAGGATGGCTGGACAATTGTTACTAATGATGGCAGTCTATCTGCTCACTTTGAGCATACAATTTTAGTTACCAAATCTGGCGCCGAAGTTTTAACAAAAATGTAACGTCAGTCGTTAAAGAGGAGCTGGAGGGGACTGTCCCGGGGACTGGCTCCGAAGGTGCCTGTCCCCATTTTGGACATCTTTAGGAATTAGAAATTAGAAATTATTTTAACTTATGTTATTATCCATTGACCATGGCGCCAAATATATTGGATTAGCCATTGCTCCTTTGCAAACAAGGATAGCTACACCATATAAAACAATACAAGGAGAGAATATTTCTTTATTATTCAAAGATTTGCAAGAAATTATTTTAAAACAAAAAATAACAAAGGTAATAATTGGACATCCAATTAGTCTATCTGGCAATAGTAGCGAACAAACAAAGAGAACAGAGAAATTTATTAAACAATGCAAAAAAGAATTTGATTTACCAATTGTTATTTTTGACGAAAGATTTACGAGTAAGATGGCCAACAATTTCTCATCAAATAAAGAAAATCACGCTATTGCAGCAAGCATTATTTTGCAAGATTATATTGACCATCAGACATTTGAACATGAGAACATTTGAACATTAGAGCATTATTATGTTATTCTTAATTTTTTTTCTTGTTAGTTTTATTCTGTCGTTGATTTTAACACCATTTATACGATGGCTCGCAATTAAATTTAATATATTAGATAGGCCAGAAACCAACAAAAGAAAAATTCATACTAAGGCAATTCCACTTATGGGCGGAGTTGCTATTTTTCTTTCATTCTTTATTGTTTTATTAATTGCTAAACATTTTTCTTTGTTGCCAGGATTGGTTCCATTGAATAAGCACTTAATCGGTATAATAATTGCCGCCTCATTTTTAATGCTCGGCGGTTTTTTAGATGACAAATATCATTTATCTCCTGTTCAACAATTTATTTGGCCTGTCTTAGCATGTTTAGCTATAATTATTAGTGGAATAGGCATTACATTTATGAATAATCCTTTTGGTTCTGGTTATTTATATTTTGATACAATCAAGATTGAAATACTTAGATTAAATGGAGTTCCTTATTATTTTACTCCTTTATCCGATGTTTTAACTTTTTTTTGGTTATTATTATTAATGTATTCTACTAAATTACTTGATGGTTTAGATGGTTTGGTTTCAGGTGTTACAGTTATTGGTGCTTTAAGCATTACTGCTCTTTGTTTATTCACGCAATTTTATCAGCCAGATATAGCAACTATGGCTTTAATTTTGGCAGGCGCTTTTTTGGGATTTTTAATTTTTAATTTTCATCCAGCTAAAATTTTTTTAGGAGAAGGTGGTAGCCTCTTGGCAGGGTTTTTTTTGGGTGTTTTGGCTATAATCTCGGGTAGTAAATTTGCTACAACCTTTTTAATTTTAGGTTTAGCTGTTTTAGATTTAATTAGTGTTGTCTTCCAGAGATTCTTTGAAAAACGTCATTCTGTTTTTAGTGCAGACAAAAAGCATCTTCATTTTCGTTTACTTGAATCTGGTCTTTCACATCGCATGGCAGTTATTTTTTATTGGTCCATTGCTTTGATTTTTGGTTTTATTGCTCTTTTTTTACAAACTCAAGGCAAAGCTATAGCCCTGTTAGCATTAGTGATTCTCGGCAGCTTCCTAATATATTTCCTCCCCAAAAAGAAAAAATACTAACCCGTCGGGTTGGTCTTTTGCAACATTGCTCTAAGACCACTTCTTGTGTCATTAAAGGGTATGTTTTTTCAAAATTGTGGGGACATGCATTTTCATTTCTTCATAACGTCTTATATCGCATTTCTGCTGATATCAGACATGTTTTATTAATTAATTATCAAAAATCATCATTAGTATATATTTTTAATCCCCAAGTTCCATCTTGTTTTTTTTCTCTAATCTTAATATAATAAAGACTATGGCTGATTTTTCGCAAAACGATAATGAAATAGTCCTCTTTGCAGAAACAAATTATCGAAATATTCGTAAAAAATTTGGAATTAAGCGCCAAGATCGTCGGCGCCATATGTATTTAATTGGTAAAACTGGGACTGGCAAATCAACGACATTAGAAAATATGATTTATCAAGATATTCAGATGGGTCATGGAGTTGCTATTGTAGATCCTCATGGTGATTTGGCTGAAAGGGCTTTAGATTTTATTCCGGCAAATAGAATCAATGATGTTATATATTTTAATCCAGCAGATACAGAAAACCCCTTTGCTCTTAATGTTTTAGAGCAGGTGGATGCCAGCCAACGTCACTTGGTGGCCTCTGGTTTGGTCGGTGTTTTTAAGAAAATTTGGGCTGATTCTTGGGGTCCTCGCTTAGAGTATGTATTAAGAAATACAATTTTAGCCTTATTGGAATATCCCGGAAGCACGCTTTTGGGAATTATGAGAATATTGGTTGATAAGGAATTTAGAAAAAAGGTTGTTGATCGCTTAACAGACCCAGTAGTGAAATCTTTTTGGACCAATGAATATCCCAAATATCCAGACCGTTTGCGCGCTGAGGCAATTGCTCCAATTCAGAATAAGGTGGGGCAATTTTTATCTACTTCTTTAATTAGAGACATTGTAGGTCAAGTAAAGTCAAAAATAAATTTGCGAGAGATAATGGATAACAAAAAGATTCTAATTATGAATCTTTCTAAGGGGAGAATCGGAGAGGATGCTTCAGCTTTGTTGGGAGCAATGATGATTACCAAAATTCAGATGGCCGTTATGAGTAGAATTAATATTCCAGAAGAGGAAAGACAAGATTTTTATCTTTATGTTGATGAATTTCAAAATTTTGCCACTGAATCCTTTGCTGACATTTTGTCTGAAGCTCGAAAATATCATTTAAATTTAATTTTAGCTCATCAATATATTGACCAGTTAACAGTTAAGGACACTTCTCGGGTTAGAGATGCTATATTTGGCAACGTAGGAACTATGGTTGTTTTTAGGGTGGGAGCTAAAGATGCTGATTTTTTGGCAAAAGAATTTGTACCACGTTTTGAAGAAGAGGATTTAGTAGATTTAGATCAATATAATATATATGTTAAATTAATGATAGATGGGCTCACCTCAGAACCATTTTCCGCTTTAACCTTACCTCCTTTATCTAAACCAGAGGGTAATGCACAAAAGATAATTAAAGTTTCTAGAGAACGATATGCAGAACCGCGAAAATTAGTAGAAGAAAAAATAGCTCGTTGGAGCGGCGTAATAAAGCCTGGCGAATTTTTGCCAGCTGAGAAAATAGTAAAATATGAAGCCAAGTGTTCGGGTTGTGGAGTTACAGTTCAAGTTCCTTTTGTTCCAGACGGCGTTCGGCCTGTTTATTGTAAAACATGTTTAAAGAAAAATCGCACGGAAAAAGAGAAGAATAACAAATAAAAGAATGAAAGTTAGTGAAATTAGAGAAATTTTTTTAGATTATTTCCAAAAAAAGGGGCATAAAATTATGCCCTCGTCTTCTTTGATTCCCGCTGATCAGAGCGTGCTTTTTACTTCTGCTGGCATGCAACAATTTATTCCTTTTTTGAGTGGAAAAATTAATCCAATTGATAGTGAAATTTGTTCTATTCAAAAATGTTTTCGCACCTCAGACATTGAGGAAGTCGGAGACGAATTTCACCATACCTTTTTTCAGATGTTAGGTAATTGGTCTTTTGATGGTTATTTTAAAAAAGAAGCAATTCAAATGGCAATGGACCTATTAACCAATTATTATTATTTAGATATTGCCCATATTTGGGTTACTCTTTTTGATGGAACTAAAGGAATAGAGGTAGACAAAGAAGCTGAAAAAATTTGGTTAGAAAACGGGATTCCCAAAGAACGAATAAGTTATTTTGGAATAAAAGATAATTTTTGGGGGCCAATTGGTAGCAACGGTCCTTGTGGCCCTTGTTCGGAAATATATTATGACAGAGGATTAAATTTTAAAATTAAAGAATGCGACCAGCCTAATTGTGGACCAAATTGTAGTTGTGGAAGATTTGTAGAAATTTGGAACTTGGTTTTTATGGAATATAATAAAACAGCAGATGGAAGTTATGAAAAATTAACAGTTAAAAATATTGACACTGGCGCGGGTTTGGAAAGATTAGCTTGCGTTTTACAAAACAAGCCCTCTGACTATGAAACAGATTTATTTTTACCTTTAATGCATAAGATTGAAGAAATTGCTAATGTCGATGAAATTAACAAAAAATATCAAAGAATTATTGCTGACCATGTTCGGGCAGCTTGTTTTTTAATTTCAGATGGCATTCTGCCCAGCAAAGAAGACAGGGGATATATCTTAAGGCGTCTTATTAGAAGAGCAATGCGTTGCTCAAAGTTGATTAACGACCAAGAAGAATTTTTACTCCCAATAGCCCAAACAGCCATTGATTTATATTCTAATTTTTATCCAGAATTAGTTGAAAATAAAGATGACATTTTAAGGACAATAGAAAACGAAGAAAATAAATTTAATCAAACTACTTCCATAGGATTGAAAAGACTTAAAGATATAGTTAAAGAAGCACATTCCAAGAAACAAAATTTTCTTGACCCTAAGACAGTTTTTCATTTATACGATACTTATGGTCTTCATCCTGGGGTAACGGGAGAAATAGCTAGAAAAGAAAATTTGAAAATAGATGAAAATGCTGTTGAAAGAGAATCTAAAAAACATCAAGAGATTTCTAAAGCGGGAGTGCAGAATAAATTTGGGGGAGTTGGCATTGATAGTGTTGAAAGCGAAGAATCTAAAATAAAGGTTACCAAGCTACATACTGCCACTCATCTTTTACATCAGGCATTAAGAGAAGTTTTAGGAGATAGTGTCCATCAGGCTGGCTCAGACATCAACCCCGAACGCCTTAGATTTGATTTTACTTATTCTCAGAAATTAACAGAAGAAGAAAAAATTAAAATAGAAGAAATTGTAAACAAGAAAATACAAGAAGCGCTTCTTGTCACAATGAAAGAAATGCCATATAAGCAAGCAATTGAAGGGGGGGCTTTAGCTTTTTTCAGAGAAAAATATCCAGAAATAGTCAAAGTCTACACAATCGGTGATAGTTCTTCTACAAGCTCAGAATTTCCTTTTAGTATGGAAATTTGTGCCGGACCTCATGTCAAAAACACTAAGGAATTAGGACAATTCAAAATCATTAAAGAAAAATCCAGTAGCGCCGGCATCCGCCGAATAAAAGCCATCCTTAATTAATACAAACCCGTCGGGTTGGTCTTTTGCAACATTGCTCTAAGGACCCTTCTCGTGCCATTAAATGGTATGTTTTTCTAAAATTTTAACCCTGTATTTAAATATTTTATTATCACGCGTTATATCGCATCTCAACGTTATTTTACATAAGATTTAACATTTGTTTTAATATTTTTATGTACAATATTAATCTTCCTCAATTTCAAGGACCATTTGACTTGTTGTTGCATTTAATTGAAAAGGAAAAATTAGATATTACGGAAATTGCTTTAGTTCAGGTGACTAATCAGTTTTTAGGTTACATAAAAGAGATTGAAAAAATTAGGACGGGAGAATTAGCTGATTTTTTGAATATAGCTGCTAAACTCATTCTCATTAAATCCAAATTGTTGCTTCCAGAACAGATTTTAGACGAAGACGAAGAAGATTCTCGTGGTTTGGTAAATCAATTAAGGCTTTATCAAGAATATGTTTCTGCTACCAAAAAAGTAGGAGAACTTTTTTCCAATCCACGTTGTTGTTTTAGTAAAGATAAATTATCTGGAAAGATTGTTTTTGCCTTTAATTTTCCACATAATCTTAACTCTCATGTTTTGAGAAAAAATTTTGGGAGTTTTATTTTTATTATTAAAGAGCAAGCCAGATTGTCTTTAAAAACCGTTAAGCGTAGAGTTTTCTCTTTAAAAAGTAAGATAAATGAAATGTTGTCTTTGTTGCATGAGAAAGGGCAGTTTATATTTAATAAAGTAATTGAAAATAAATCAAAAGCCGAGAAATCAGTAATGTTTTTAGCTATTTTAGAATTGATGAAATGTCACAAGATTGAGATTGATCAAAAGGGACTTTTTGAAGATATTAATATAACCTCTAAGAATAGTTTAAATAAAAAAATATAATTTAATTAAAATATGAATAATCAAGAATTAAAATCCAATATTGAGAGCTTGCTTTTTATAGCAAACAGGCCAATAGACAAGAAAGAAATAGCTAAAAACATTGGTCAAAATGTTAATGATTTGGAAGAAATTTTTAATGAACTTGTTGAAGAATATAAAGAACCTGATAGAGGCATAAATATTATTAACAATGACAAATCATTACAAATGGTGACTAATCCTCAGAATAGTGAATATGTGCAGAAATTTTTAAAAACAGAAGTTTGCCAAGAACTTACCCCAGCTTCCTTAGAGACACTGTCAATCATTGCTTATCGGGGACCATTAACTAAATTGGACTTAGAAAAGATTAGAGGGATAAATTGTAGTATTATTCTCCGCCATCTTCTTATAAAGGGTTTGATAATAGAGAAGGTTGTGAATAAGGTGGTCGCAAAGGATGATAAACTTCAAGCCAACGAAGAACAAATAGACTATGATAACAATATTTATTCTGTTAGTGTAGATTTTATCAAACACCTTGGAATCAATGATGTTCAGGAACTCCCAGATTACGAAAGATTAAATAATAGAAACTTAAACGAAGAGGAGTAAAGTTTGGAAGCTCAGCTTCCAAATAAATCAATAATATAGGTAAAATATATGGAATTTGATGAAAATAAAAAAATTTTTAATATGGAGAAAGTATTGTCTGAGAAAGAATGCAGAGAAATTATAGAAGGATTGGGGTTAAATTACCTTGGCATTCAAGAGGGCTATAAGAAAACTCCTCCTTACGTGTTGTTTACTTCACCCGACATAAGATTGGAAGATACGACTATGGGTGTTTCCATATATGAGCTTAGGCCAGAGAACATCCAACGGGTAATTAATGAAAGATTAGAAATATTTAGGAAGGGGAAGTTAAATAAGAAATAAATTGAAAATTTAGCGAGACATAAATGAAGAGAATATTAAAAAAAATAATTCCTAGGCCTTTCTGGCAATTTTATCACTGGTTTTTGGCTCATTTAGCAGCTTTTGTTTACGGCTATCCAAGTCGTCACATGATTGTGATTGGCATTACAGGTACGGCTGGCAAATCTACGGTTGCTAATTTAATTTGTCAAATTTTAGAAGAAGCAGGACATAGAGTAGGGTTAACCACTACATTTAATTTTAAGATTGCCGGGAAAGAGTTTATCAATAAAAGAAAAATGACTATGTTAGGTCGTTTCTCTTTGCAAAAATTTTTAAGAAAAATGCTTCAGAATAGGTGTGAATATGCCATAATAGAAACAACTTCTCAGGGCGTTAGTCAATGTAGACATTTGGGTATCAATTATGATATTGGTATTTTTACTAATTTATCGCCAGAGCACATTGAATCGCATGGAAGTTTTGAAAAATATCGCCAAGCAAAACAAAAACTTTTTCAACACATAAGCCAAAGATGTCGTAAAACAATCAAGGACCGAATTATCCCAAAAGTTAATATCGTTAATTTAGATGACAAGAACAGTTCTTATTTTTTAGATTTTGAATTTGACAAAGAATATGGATACGGAATAAACTTTAAACGAGAAACATTAAACCTTGGACAAAATTTGAAAGTTATTAAAGCAGAGGATATAAGATTAAATTCAAAGGGGTCAAAGTTTACAGTTCAGGGTTTAGGGTTTACATTAAATTTATTGAGCAAATTTAATATCTATAACAGCTTAAGCGCAATTTGTTTTGTCTTGTCACAGGGAATAAATTTAAACATTTGCAAGCAGGCTTTATCTAAAATTAAAACAATTCCTGGCAGAATGGAAGTTATGGTTAACTATCCTTTCCAAGTTATTGTTGATTATGCTCATACCCCAGATTCTTTAGAAAAAGTATATCAAACCCTTAGAAATCAAGAATTAACAACCAATAATCAACAATTAATCTGTGTCCTTGGTTCAGCTGGGGGAGGAAGGGACAAACAAAAGAGACCTCTCTTGGGAGCTATTGCTGAAAAATATTGTGATAAGATTATTGTCACCAATGAAGACCCTTACAATGAAGACCCAAATGAAATTATCAATCAAATAGTTTCTGGCGTTAAGAGCAAAAAATTTCAAAAAATTATTAACAGAGGAGAAGCAATTAAAAAAGCTTTAGCTATGGCTCGAAAAGGGGATGTTGTGGTTATTACAGGCAAGGGGTCTGAACCCTGGATTATGGGTCCAAATGGACAAAAAATAGCTTGGGATGACAGAAAAATAGTTAAGGAATTTTTAATGGATATGGGGATAACTTGTGGATAATTTAAAGGAAAATGTTTGACAAATTCGTATTTTTCAGTTATTATTCACAATAACAAAAACAATTTCGTTTATAATTGTTTTTTTTATTAGAGCTATTTAATTTTTTCATTTTGTTTATAAATTTGATTCAATTTTAAAATAATAAGCTCTCAGATTTTTTTCTGAGGGAATTTTTAGTGCCTTTTGCTATATGTTTTCTCAAAAACGTAAATTTTTTTCAAAAGCTACCATTAATTCTAATGCCACTTTGCCAGATTTGACCAAAAACCAGAAATTATCATATGATTGGTTTTTAAATCAAGGAATAGGAGAATTAATAAAAGAATTTTCGCCGATTGAAGACCTGATTGGCAAAAATTTTGAATTACATTTTTTAAATTGTTCTTTGGGGAATCCAAAATTTGATCAAATTATTAGTAAAAATAGAAATTTAACATATGAAGCACCTTTAACAGTAAAGGTGCGTTTAATTAACAAAAAAACAGGCAAGAAAATAGAACAAGATGTTTATTTTGGAGACATCCCCTTGATGACTGACAAGGGGACTTTAATTATTAATGGGATTGAAAGGGTTATTATTCAGCAATTAATTAGATCGCCTGGTATTATTTTTGCTCGTACTCGTCTTAAGGGTCGATTTTATTATAGTGCCAAGGTTATTCCTGATAGAGGAGCTTGGCTGGAGTTTGAAACCGACACCAAGGGAATAATTTGGGTAAGAATTGATCGCCAAAGGAAAATTCCCGCTACTGCGCTCTTGCGAGTTTTTGGTTTTGGCTCAGATAAGGAAATTTTGGATTTATTCAAAAGAGACAAAGAAATTATAAATAGCAAATATGTCCAGAATACCTTAGATAAAGATCCTTCGGCCTCAGAAGACGGAGGTTTAATTGAGGTTTATCGTAAAATTAGACCAGGAGATTTGGCAACTGCTGATAATGCTAGGTCTTTAATATATGCTATGTTTTTCAATTATAGCCGTTATGATCTCAGTAAAGTGGGAAGATATAAATTGAGTCAGCGCCTTCATTTAGATCCCAAGATAACCAAGCGCACTATCAGGCCAGAAGATCTTAAAGCCATTATAAGTGAATTGATTAGACTCAATGTTAGACAAACTCCTGCGGATGATATTGACCATTTATCTAATCGTAGGGTGAGGGCTATTGGGGAATTAGTACAAAATAGGATGAGAGTGGGGATGTTAAGGGTACAAAGGATTGTTCGCGACAGAATGGGTCTTATTGAGTCTAAAAAATACGGACCAGCACAATTGATAAATATTAAGCCAATTGTGGGAGTAATTAGAGAATTTTTTATGTCTTCTCAGCTCTCTCAATTCATGGATCAAACCAACATACTTTCTGAATTAGAGCATAAAAGAAGATTAACTGTTGTTGGTCCTGGTGGTTTATCTAGGGAGAGGGCTGGATTTGAAGTGCGTGATGTGCACAGAACTTATTATGGCAAGATTTGTCCTATTGCTACCCCAGAAGGACCAAACGTTGGTTTGGTTAATTATTTAGCTTGCTATTCGCGTTTAAATGAATATGGGTTTATTGAAACCCCCTACTATAAAGTAATTAAAGGAAAAATAACCAAGGAAATTACTTTTTTAAATGCATTTGAAGAAGAAGAACATATTTTAATGCCTTTTACGTCGGCTATTGATAAAAACAATAAGATTATTAATAACACTGTAGAGGCTCGGATTTATGGTCATCCTGGTTTTTGTAAAACAAGTGAAGTTGAATTTACTGACATAGCTGCTAATCAGATTGTGAGCGTGGCTACTGCACTTATTCCTTTCTTAGAACATGATGATGGGGTTCGAGCTTTAATGGGCAGTAATATGCAACGTCAAGCTGTTCCATTAATTAAACCAGATACTCCTTTGGTTGGTACTGGCGTTGAGGGTAGGGCGGCTCGGGATTCTGGTCATTTACTTGAAGCTCCTGAAGACGGAAAGGTCATGGAAGTTGATTCTGCTCATATTGTTTTGCGCTATAAATCAGGTCTTAGTCAGAATTACAGTTTAAAAAAATACGATCGTTCTAATTTTAATACTTGTTTTAATCAACAACCGGTGGTTGCTATGGGAGAGAAATTTAAAGCAGGAGATATTTTAGTTGAAGGGGCCTCAATGGAAAATGGTGAGTTAGCTTTGGGTCATAATGTTCTTTGCGCCTTTATGTCTTGGGAGGGGGGAAATTTTGAAGATGCTATTTTGCTGTCTTCTCGTTTGGTGCAAAATGATAAATTTAGCTCTTTGCACATTGATGAGCATACGATTGATATTCGCGAAACAAAGTTTGGTCTGGAAATGACTACCCGTGACATTCCCAACGTCAGTGAAGTAAAATTAAAAGATCTAGATGAAGAGGGAATTATTAGAATTGGTGCAGAAGTAAAATCAGGAGACATTTTGGTTGGCAAAATTACTCCTCGTGGCGAAGCAGAGTTAACAGCAGAAGAAAAACTTTTAAAGGCGATTTTTGGCGAGAAAGCTCAAGATATTCGCGATTCTTCTCTTTACCTTGAACACGGCGAACATGGTAAAGTCATAGGAATTAAAATATTTTCTAGAGAAAATGGTGACAAATTACAACCAGGCGTAATTAGATCTATTCAAATCCTAGTTGCTGATTTAAGGAAGATTCAGGTTGGAGACAAAATGTCTGGTCGCCATGGCAATAAAGGAGTGGTATCTAAAATTGTTCCACAAGAAGATATGCCTTATTTGGATGATGGTCAAGTGATTGATATTATTCTTAACCCTTTGGGCGTTGTCTCTCGTATGAATATTGGGCAGATTTTAGAAACTCATTTAGGATTAGCTGCCAAAAAATTAAATTATAGGGCAGCTACTCCAGTTTTAAATGGAGTCACAGAAGAAGAGATTAGTAAAGAGTTAGTTAAAGCAGGCTATTCAGCTGATGGCAAAATGTATCTTTATGACGGGAAAACTGGAGAAAAATTTAAAAATAAAACTACAGTCGGCTATATTTATGCTTTAAAATTGAATCATTTAGTGGAAGATAAAATTCATCAGCGTTCTATTGGCCCTTATTCTCTTATCACCCAACAGCCTTTAGGCGGGAAAGCACAATTTGGCGGACAAAGATTTGGGGAAATGGAGGTTTGGGCTCTGGAAGGATATGGCGCTGCTTATACTTTACAGGAGATGTTAACCATTAAATCTGACGATGTGATTGGGCGCACAAAAGCTTACGAATCCATTATTAAGGGTGATATGGTAAAAGAAATTAATGTTCCTGAGTCGTTTAATGTTTTGATCCGAGAGTTAAAAGGTCTTTGTTTGAATATTGAAATGATTAAAAACGGAAGAAAAATAAAATGATTAATGATCGATGATTAATAATTAAATATATGGCTAATCCATCTACAATTTCAACTTTAGTGTTACATGACACTAAACAAAGGAAACCTCATGATTTTGACGAGATTCGCATGAGTTTAGCGTCAACTGAACAGATTAAATCTTGGTCGCATGGTGAGGTTACTAAACCAGAAACTATTAATTATCGCAGTCGTAAGCCAGAGCGAGATGGTTTGTTTTGTCAGAAAATTTTTGGTCCAGTTAAAGATTGGCAATGCGCTTGCGGAAAATATAAAAAATTGCGTTACAAAGGAATTGTCTGTGATCGTTGCGGAGTAGAAGTGACTCGTAGTTTAGTCAGGAGAGAAAGATTCGGCCATATTGATTTAGCAGCGCCAGTAACTCATATTTGGTTTTTACGCAGTTTGCCCTCTAAAATAGGGCTGATTTTACAAGTATCCATTCAGTCTTTGGAAAAAGTAATTTATTTTGCTAATTTTATTATTACTGAAGTCCATCAGAATTTGAAAAAGGAACTTCTTGAGAATCTGGAAAAAGAATATAAAACAAAGAGAAAAGAATTAATGAGCAATAAAACAGAAGATGATGATATCTTGGCATTAGGAACCAAATACAAAGAAACAAAAAAAGAAATAATGGATTTAGAAGAAAAAAGGTTGTTAACGGAATTTGAATATCGGGAGCTTTCTTTGAAATATGGTCATATATTCAGTGCTGATATTGGCGCGGAGGCAATTTTTAAATTATTAGCTCAGGCTGACATAGGAAAAATGATTAAAGATTTAGAAAAAAAGAAAAATACTATTACTGATTTAGTTAAAAGAAAAAAGGCGGTTCAGAGAATAAAATATATTCGTAGTTTTATTTCCAACAAAATCAAGCCCGAAGATATGGTATTAAGTGTGATTCCGGTTGTTCCACCCGAATTGCGACCCTTAGTTCCCCTTGATGGTGGTCGGTTTGCTTCTTCAGATTTAAATGATTTATATCGTCGGATTATCAATCGTAATAATCGTTTGAAAAGGCTTTATGAGTTAAAAGCTCCAGAAGTTATTTTACGCAACGAAAAAAGAATGCTTCAGGAGGCAGTAGATGCTTTATTTGACAATAATATGCGGTCTGGGAAAACAGTTCTTTCTTCTACTGGTCAGCGTCGTTCCTTGAAATCATTGGCTGATATCCTTAAAGGCAAACAAGGCAGATTTCGTCAGAATTTATTAGGAAAAAGAGTAGATTATTCTGGTCGGTCAGTAATTGTGGTTGGACCAAAGTTGAAACTTGACCAATGCGGACTTCCCAAAATAATGGCAATTGAATTATTTAAGCCCTTTATTGCCTCTAAACTAATTGAAAGAGGATTGGTACATAATGTGCGTAGCGCTAATAGAATTATTGAGCAGAAAACAGAAGATGTTTGGGCGATTTTAGAAGAAATTATCGAAAAATCTTATGTTTTATTAAATCGTGCGCCAACCTTACATCGTCTGGGAATTCAAGGATTTAGGCCAGTTTTGGTGGAAGGAAAAGCTATTCAAATTCATCCTTTAGTTTGTACTGCTTTTAATGCTGATTTTGATGGAGACACAATGTCGGTCCATGTTCCTATTACTGATATGGCCAAAAAGGAGGTAAAAGATATTATTTTATCCACCAATAATTTATTAAAACCTGCTACTGGCAGTTCGGTAGTTACCCCCACAAAAGATATGGTTTGGGGAATATATTATATGACCTTTTTAAAAGAGGGTAAAAAAGAAAAAATGCATGTTTTTTCCTCTGAACAAGAAGCTGTGTTGGCTTATGAATTAGGTAAAATTGATTTACAGGAAAAAATAAAAGTTAGGGTTGGCGAAAAAATTAGAGAAGTTAGCGTTGGTAGAATGATTTTTAATTCTATTCTTCTTCCTGGACTTTATGATATGGATAAGACAGTTGATGGCAAAGAATTGGGAAAAATTATAACCGAAGCCATAGATCAAGGTAATTCAAAGGAAGTAGTAAAAATTTTAGACAAAGTAAAAGAATACGGATTTAGTTATTTAACAAAATCAGGGCTTTCTTTTGGAATGAATGATTTACCTACTATTAAAGCTAAAGATGAAATTATTCAGGAAACAGAGAAACGAGTCAAAGAGATAAGTTCTCAATATGAAATGGGACTTTTGGCTGAAGACGAACGTTATTTAAAAACAATAGAAGCCTGGATTGATGCCAAGGATAGAGTTACAGAGTCAGTTAAAGAAAATAAGCCTATTTTTAGTTCAGTATTTTCTATGGTTGAATCAGGGGCGCGTGGCTCATGGTCGCAGTTTGTACAAATGGTGGGAATGAGGGGTATTGTTCGTTCTCCAAGTGGAAAATTAATTGAACTACCCATTAAGTCTTCTTTAAAAGAGGGGTATAATACTTTAGAGTATTTTATTTCTTCACACGGTTCTCGCAAAGGTTCTTCAGACACGGCTTTGCGAACAGCTAAAGCAGGATATTTAACTCGTCGTATGGTAGATGTTTGTCAAGATTTACTGGTGGTGGAAAAGGATTGTGGAGAAAGCCAAGGTTTACGTTTAACAAAAGAAGATAATGAGGAGATGGTGGAAACATGGGAAAACCGTTTATTTGGACGAACCTCAGCCCAAACCTTAAAAGATCCTCAAACCAAAAAAATTATTATTAAATCAGATGAAATTATAACTCGGGAAAAAGCTCGGATTATCAATAAAATTAATCCTTCTGAATTTTCAATTCATTCAGTTTTAACCTGTAAAAGTCATAGGGGAACTTGCGCTAAGTGTTATGGATATGATTTGGCCTATAATAAGCCCGTTAAGATTGGGACTCCAGTAGGCATTGTTGCCGCTCAAAGCATAGGAGAACCAGGAACGCAGCTCACTCTCCGTACTTTTCATACTGGAGGTGTGGCTGAAACTGACATTACTCAGGGTTTGCCTCGAGTGGAAGAGCTTTTTGAGGTCCGTTCTGGTAAAGGTCAAGCACTTTTATCGCCCGCAGACGGGAAAGCTCTAGTGGTTGATAACGATCAAGAGAGGAAAATTATTATTAAATGTGAGGTTGATAAAAAAGAAATTCATCGCAACGATAAGGAAAAAAAGTGGGAAATTAAGGTTAAAGATGGCCAAAAAATAAAAAAGAAAGAAATTTTGGCTATTCAAGACAAAAAGAAAATATTAGCAAAGAATGCAGGACAAGTCAAAATAGACAACAAAGGAAATATTACTGTTATTTATAGTGTTGACGAAGAAGTGGAATTTGATGCCACCAATCGTAGTATTTGGGTGGAAAACAATGCCAAAGTTAAAGCCGGAGAACAGCTTACAGATGGTAGTTTGGATTTACATGAGCTTCATCGACTTCGTGGAAAAAGAGAAGTGGAAAAATATATTTTGCGCGAGGTTCAACATATTTATTCTTCTCAGGGTCAGCATTTAAATGACAAGCACGTGGAAATGATTATTCGCCAAATGTTTTCTCGTTGTTTTGTTGAAGATGGGGGAGACACAGATCTTTTGCCCGGAGAAATTGTTCCAAAGGGTTATTTATTAGATGCTAATAAAAGTTTAAAAGATTCTTCTTGTAAAAAAGCCATAGCAAGGGAATTATTATTAGGTATTACTAAAATTTCTCTTTCTACAGACAGTTGGCTTTCAGCTGCATCTTTCCAAGAGACATCTCGAGTTTTGGTTAATGCAGCGATTAATGGGCATTCTGATTATTTGCGAGGTCTAAAAGAAAATGTTATTGTTGGTCGTCTTATCCCCGCGGGCACTGGATTAAGAGACTAAAAAATGTTATCATTATAATTGCAAAAAGGGGATTGTCCGTTTTTGTTAACCCCTTGAAACCTCGTTTTAATTAGGAATTAGAAATTAGGAATTATAATTTTGCATTATGTCTCGCCCTAAAGTAAGAAAAAAGTCAGTTAAAGTCAAAAAGAATAAATCCAAATCTCAGAATTTGATTATCGCTATTGTTTTAATTACTTTAGCGGTTATTTTATTTCTGGGATTATTGAATGCAGCTGGTTTAGTGGGAAATTTTTTAGCTCAAGGACTTCTTTTTCTGTTTGGTTGGGTGGGCTGGATAGTTCCAGTATTTTTGTTAATACTTGCTTATTTATTTTTAAATTATTTTAAAATTCAAGAGAAACAGCGAAAGTTTAGCACCCGAGTTCTTAGTTTGTTTTTATTACTTTTGATTTGTGCGAGTTTTATGCATCTTAATTTTGTTTCTGACTCAACTGCTTTAAGCGCGAACAAGGGAGGTGGCTATATTGGTTATGCTTTTAGCTATTTTTTGGTAAATACTTTTGGAATTTTGGCCACGACATTGATTTTTATCTGTATTTTTTTAGTAACTTTAATCATTATTTTTGAGGGTTTGATAAAAATTAAATTTTTAAAGAATCCTCTTCCTAAAGGAGTTCAAGAAGAAGCAGAGGAAGAACAGGAAGAAATAATAGAGGTTGAGGAAAGGCCTAAAAGGAAATTTTGTGGAAAGCTTTTCTCTCCCATAAAAAGAATATCTGAAGAAATAGCAGCTGCTGATTCTAAATTGTCTGAAAAATCATATCACGTTGAAAAAGAGAATTTAGAAATAACAGTTCCTTCTCCTAAAAGTTTTCACAAGGTTGACCTTCCCCTTAATTTATTAGAAAGTGATTCCACTAAAGCTCAAGGAGGCGATACAAAATTAAATGCTTCTATTATTAGAAGAACTTTGGAAAATTTTTCAATTCCAGTGGAAATGAGAGAAATAAAAGTCGGACCTACTGTTACTCAATATACTCTTAAGCCAGCAGAAGGAGTAAAGCTTTCCCAAATTACCAGCCTGAGCAATGATTTGGCTTTAGCGTTAGCTGCCCATCCTATTCGTATTGAAGCTCCTATTCCAGGCAAATCATTGGTTGGAATTGAAGTTCCTAACCAAAAAACAGCCATTATCCGCTTAAGAGAGATTTTAGGTAGCAGTGGTTTCAAACAAAGAAAGAATAATTTGACTTTGGCTTTAGGAAGAAATGTAGCGGGAGATATTTGCTTGGCTGATTTATCTCGCATGCCTCATTTATTGGTTGCAGGTGCAACTGGTTCTGGTAAAACTATATTTTTAAATACGATTATCATTAGCTTGCTTTATCAGAATTCCATTGATGACTTAAAATTTATCTTTATTGACCCCAAACGAGTGGAATTGACTCTTTATAATGGATTGCCTCATTTATTAACTCCAGTTATTACAGACATTACAAAGACTATTAATGCCCTTAAATGGGCTATTGGTGAGATGGACCGAAGGTTTGATGTTTTGTCTGAGGCCAAGAAGAGAGACATTTCTAGTTATAATGATGCTCATCCTGATAATAAATTGCCATATATTGTAATCATTGTTGATGAATTAGCTGACTTAATGTCTGTGGCTGCTCAAGATATGGAGGCCTGCATTATTAGGTTAGCTCAAATGGCGCGAGCTATTGGCATTCATTTAATTATGGCTACCCAAAGGCCATCAGTTGATGTTATCACTGGTTTGATAAAAGCCAACATTACAGCTCGGGTAGCTTTTTCAGTTGTTTCTGGTGCTGATTCTCGTACAATTTTAGATTTCTCTGGAGCGGAAAAGTTATTGGGCAGGGGAGATATGCTTTTCACTTACGCTGAATTATCTAAACCTAAGAGAATACAAGGAGCTTATGTTTCCGACGAAGAGATTAAAGGAATAGTTGATTATTTAAAAAATATTGCTGAACCTAATTATGAAGATGGCATTATTGAATCGCATTCTTCTTTGGGTGGCAGTGGTAAATTTGGGGATTTACAGGAAGATGAATTATTACCTCAGGCCAGAGAAATAATTATTAGAGCTGGCAAAGCTTCAGCTTCTTTTTTACAGAGAAGGTTAAGGGTTGGTTACGCCCGAGCAGCGCGCCTTTTAGATTTATTGGAAGAAGAGGGCACTATTGGTCCAGCAGATGGAGCAAAGCCTCGCGATGTTTATAAAAAACCATATGAAGAAGAAGGAGAGCCAGAAGAGCGAACAAATAATAATGACTTATAAATGTTCTAATGTTCTAATGTTCTAATGTTCTAATGTTCTAATGTTTTATGTTTTTATCCAAGTCAATTCCTCAAAGCACTATTGGTGGTATTTTGAAAGAAGCGCGTCAAAGTCATAAATGGACCCTGAAAGATGCCGAAAAAAAGACTGGCATTGCCAAGAAATATTTAGAATATCTAGAGGCAGATGATTTTTATAAATTGCCAGGGTCTACTTATACTAAGGGTTTTTTAGAACGATATGCTGAATTTTTAAAATTAAATCCTTCTAAGATAATTGAGAAGTGGCGAAAAGAGTTTAGTCAAAGTTCAAATACGGAAATTCCAAGCATATTAGGAATTAAAAATCGATCTCAGGGCATTTTTAATATTAAAACTTATTTTATTGGAATCGTTACATTATTGATTTTTTTATATGTTGGATTTAGCATTAAAAGAGTTCTTTTCACGTCTGATTTAGAGGTTTTAAGTCCTTCTCAGGATTTAGTGACCACTGAGTCGTATCTAATAATTGCTGGTCGTGCTGATTTGGGAGCGGATGTTTTTATAAATGATCAACCAATTGAACAAATTAATGATGGAAATTTTGAACAGGAAATAAAATTATTGCCTGGCTTGAACACCATTAAAGTTTCAGCTAAGAAAAAACACTCTCAAGAGAAAATAATTTTTCGTCAAATAATTTTACAAGAATAATACATTAAAAATATGGTTTCAAAAACAAAAAAAGAAAAACCACTTACTGACCGTCAAAAGGCGACAGAAGTGGCTATCAATCAAATTAAAGAAAGATTCGGAGAGGGTTCTATAATGAGATTAAAAGAAGCCAAGAAAATGGAAGTTGAGTGTATTTCTACAGGATGTCTTTCTTTGGATGTAGCTTTAGGAATAGGGGGCGTGCCCAAAGGAAGGGTTATTGAAATATTCGGCAAGGAAATGAGTGGCAAAAGCACCTTAGCTCTTCATATCATAGCTCAATCACAAAAAAAAGGTGGAGTAGCTGCTTTTGTTGACGCCGAGCATGCTTTAGACCCAGAATATGCTAAAAAAATTGGCGTGAATATTAATGATTTATTAATTTCTCAACCAGATACGGGCGAACAGGCCCTAGAAATAGTAGAAACTTTGGTGCGTTCTAATGGAGTTGATGTTATTGTTATTGATTCAGTAGCCGCTTTAACCCCCAGAAAAGAGATTGAAGGAGAAATGGGCGACTCACATATGGGTTTACAAGCACGCTTGATGAGTCAGGCCTTAAGGAAATTAACCAGCATTGTGAGCAAGACTCATACATCAGTTATTTTTATAAATCAAATCAGAATGAAGATAGGTGTATTTTTTGGAAACCCAGAAACAACAACTGGTGGCTTGGCTTTAAAATTTTATTCTTCAGTTAGAATTGAACTTAAACGTTTAGCTCAAATTAAAAAGGGTGATGAAGTAATTGGGAATAAGGTTAAAGCTAAAATTGCCAAGAATAAAGTTGCCCCTCCGTTTAAGACCTGTGAGTTTGAAATTATGTATGACCAGGGCATTTCTTGGGAAGGGGATTTGCTTAATTTAGGAGCTAAATATGGTTTAGTTAAAAAGTTAGGTAATACTTTGAGTTATGAAAAGATTAAATTAGGAGTGGGTTGGGAAAATTCAAAAAAAGCATTAAGAGATGACCCCAAATTAGCCAAAGAATTGAAGGGAAAAATATTACAAGCCATTAAAGAACAATAATAGGGGACTGTCCCCATTAATAAAAAAAGGGACTGTCCCCGAACGGGGACTGTCCCTTTTTGTTAGTCATTATGTTTTATGCTTTTTCTTTACTGAAATATTCAGCTGCAAAGGCGTAAAGAACGCCAATGAATATTCCCAGAATACCAGCAATTATTACATTTTGCTTTCTATTAGGGGCAATCCTGGTTTCAGGTGGAATCGCTGGAACCTCAACTTCAGTAGATCTAGTTTCATATATTCTTTCATTTTCTTTTACTTGTATCTCTTGATCTAACATAACTAATCTTTGTTCTAAATTTAATAGTTGAGCTTCCTTATTTTCTTTCTGATCTTTGGTTTCAGCTAAAAGATTGATGTAGCTTTCAGCTATTCTTCCCTGTCCTTCAGTAGAAGCGCTAGATCTTTGATTTATTTCTGTTTCGTATTTTAATATATCAGAATTCACTCTGGCAATATCAGTGGTGATTTTCACAATATCTTTTTGACATTTTTCTTTACTCTTAGTGATTGTTTCCATTTCAACATCAAAAGTTTTTTCTGCTCCAGCAAAAATATTCCCATGATAGGTTAATAATATGTCTGTAACTGCATTAACAACCTCCACAGCTTCTTCTGGAGTTTGAGCTCTACCGTCAATTTCAATAAAAACAGATTGATCACCGTCATTCTCTCCCTCTTTAATACTAAACATTTCGGAGATGGTTCCAGTTGTTGTTTCAGTTAGTCCTAACGGTTCTTGTAATTTTGTTCTTATTTGTTGCAAAACAGTTTCTCTTCTAAAAACTGATTTAATATCATCTATGTTCTGTAATTGTATTTTTTTAATGCTTCCAACCTTCACTAAATTACTAGCTTCAAATGTTAGTGGCATTGAGAAACTGATTATGCCAGCTATAACTACAGCAATTCCAAAGATTATGGCGATTTGCCATTTTCTTTTTAAAAGCACATTGATATAGTCCCTTAAATCAATTTCATCCTCGTCTGTATGATGTTCTTGATGTTTTTTTTCTTCGTTTTTTGGTTTTTCTTCTTTAGGAAGACCTGAATATTGAGGTCGGTTTTGGTTTAAATGAATATTGTCATAGTTTTTATTTTCGTTATTATCCATATTTTTTTATTATATTTATTATTTTATTTAACAATTACGCCTGGCTGCAAAATTAAAGGCGTAGAAGTAATTTTGCCATAATTTGTCAGATGATTTAAATTCATTATCAAAGCTGAAGTAATCTATTAATGCTTCGCGGAGACGCGTCAGACCCCTTAAATGATGTTTATTCTTAATATCTGCTATAGTGAGATGCAAAAGCTCTAAAGCGCGCTCAAAGGCTCTTTCGCTGTAATTTGGTTTGTCTTGATTCTTCCAGGTAATCGTTCTTCCGACCTCACTTCCTATATTAGCCATTTGCTCTATAAATGTTAATTTACTCCACTTACCAGAAGCTAATTCTTGGTGTTGATATTTCATTTTATAATTATCTCATTAACTATTTCAATAATTAATTTTTGAATTTCTGGATTATCTACCCCTCTACTGCGATTTCCTTGAGATGGACGCAAGTTGATCATTGAATCAAATTCAATTAGCTTTTCTTGATTTTCAGGATAAATATTGATTCCCCAAAGATTTTCTTGTTGGGAACCGTCCTCAATTAATGCCGCTTCTTCGTCAGAGTGTAATTCAGCATCAATGGCGATAATCCTTTTTTCCACATCAACTACTGCTTTTACTAAATCGCCAAACATATTTTTGGCCATTTCTTTCAATTCTTGGATTGAAATTTTGTCTTTAATAATTTTCATTTTTTCGTCAATTAAAACACATCAATTATTTTATCACAACAGACCCTATTGTCAATCTACAAACTGGCTATATAAAAGTCCAAAGTATTCATGAAAAGCCAGGCTAACATTTCTTAAATTCTGAGCGCAAGGGAAGAAATCTAATAGATTATAGTTATTGTATCTTAATCCCCATTTTTCTTTATTAAAGCTTTTATAGACCTTGAAATCGGTTGGAGCAGGGAGGGGATTGGTTTTTTCTTTTTGGAATAAATATATAGAACGAGGCATATGATATCCAGATGTTATTAGGAAAAATTCTTCTGTTTCTATCATTATTTTGATGTTTTTAGCGCTTTCTCCGGTAGTTCTTGACTCCTTTTCTAATAGTATATTTTCAGCTTTTATTCCCTGGGAAATTAAGTGATTTTTTAATTTTAAAGCTTGATTTTTTTCCTGGCTGAGAAAATTTTGACCAGTGATAATAATTTGTAATTCTGGGTTTAATATAGATAATCTTATTGCTTCTGTTCCTCTTAGAATATCGCTTTCTGGCCCGCCCAAGAGTAGAATAGCTTTATTAGCTCTCAATGCTTGCTCATCTTCTATTTGTTGATACTTATTCTCTAAAGGAGCAATAATTAAGTCTGAGATAGGGGAGATAGAGAAGAGGTAATATAATATGAGGCCAAGGACAATAAACACTGTGCCGATTTTTTTCCTTTTTAACAGAAAAAGAAAACCAATAAGAATAATCACAAATAAAAAAACACTTGGTAATAAAAATTGTTGAATTATTTTAAACAATATCATATATATTTATAATTCCTTAATACGAGGAATTAGATAGAAGGGGATAGAAATTAGTTCGTTTTCTATATTTTTAATTTTAATTTTTTCTTTTTTAAATTCTCCACTATATATTCTTACAATTTGTTTATTTTTTACTTCTTGAGCGAATTGATGCAGAGACCTCAATCTTCCTGTTTTCCCAGATTTTACTTCTATTCCCATTAACGTCCCATTCTTATTTAGGCAAAAGTCAACCTCTGCTTTACTCTTTTCCTTGTCTTTCCCCCAGTAAAAAAGTTTGGCTGGAGAGTGTGTAAATTGAGATAAAATATTTTGCCCAACTATTTGTTCTGCTATCCTTCCTTTATAGAAAGAGTTAAGATTCTTAATATTTAAATATTCTTTTAATATCCCCATTTGATGGTTAACTAAACCCACATCTAAAAAAATTATTTTTTTAGATTTTTTTTCTTTAGGAATCAATGGTATCTCTACCGATTGTGTCGCTGGAATAGGGGAAAGCATCATTGCATCTTTTAAGAGCTCAAAAGCTGTTTTTATTTCTCTACTTTTAATGTCTAATTGTCCAAATTTTTTATATGAAATAATATTCCCAGCAAAATATGGTGCATTTTCAATAGCATATTTGAGATATTTAGCATTCGCAACAGATGAATATTTGTATACATCTTCTTTGTATCCTGCGAGAAGTGAAGAATATATAGATTCTAACTTTTCAGCTGTAACTCCTTCTAAAAATAATTTTACAATTTCAGGCATTCCTCCAATCATAGTATATTCATGAAATATATTCATGGTTCTTTGATGGATTGCTAAAGGAATTTTTTCCCCTAATTGAATATTTTTTAGGAATTTTAAAAGCTCTTTTTCTTTTTTAGCATCTAAGTATTCAAAAAAATCCAAAGGATATAAATAAATATATTCTACTCTACCTACGGATATCGAAAGTCCTTGTTTTTTAAGCATAACCTCTAATAAAGAGCCTGTGGCGATAACATGAATTTTTGGCCATTCTTCTTTAAAGAATCTTAAAAGTTTTATTAGAGAAGGGCAATTTTGTATTTCATCAAGAAATATTAATGTTTTGCCAGGAATTATATTTTGTTGAAAATTAATTTTAATAATTTTTTTGAACTCTTCTAACGAAATTGGATTTTGGAGATATTTCAAATGTTCAGATTTTTCTAGATTAATATAAATAGTATTATTGAATTCTTTTTTTGCAAAATTTAAAACAATAGAAGTCTTGCCAACCTGTCTAGCACCCTTAATAACTAGTGGTTTTCTATTTTTTGCATTTTTCCAGGATAGAAGATGTTTATTTATTTTTCTATTTAAAAACATAAATTTTAGTTAATTGTCGTAAACTGGTACTAATTTACTACAGGTTTTGTCGTAAACTGGTACTAACTTACTACAAAAGAGGATAAAAGTCAATAAATTAATTGTGGATAACTAGTATTTTATATTAATTCATCTTTATGCTTTATTATAAAATCTCTCTGCGCTTTTATCATATTCTGGGGCATATCTTTAAACAATTTATATTTTTTATCTTTACTGCTCGGTAAATTTTTATTCTTTAATTTTACTAAAAAGGCGATACCAACTGGTTGGTCAAAATATTTAGTAAAGTTATATTCAATTACGCCAAGCATTTTTTGAACTTCCATATTTTCTTCAAGTTCTTCTTTAGCTAACCTTTTTACTGCTTTCTCCAGATTTTCTCCTTTTAATACTGTGCCTCCAGGGATATGCCACTTGCCGATAGCTGGGGGAATATCTCTTTTGGTTAAAGCTATTCCTTTATTTGTTAATAAAACTACCTCGACACATAGTCGAGGCACAGTGGAATAGATTTTTTTATATTCTTTAAACGGTAATCTTTTGACCTTCATTGTTATCAGATTAGTAATTTTTTTTAATTTCTTTTGATAAAGTATTCCTAAAATCTTTGATAATTATTTGATGGCTATAGGGGAGAAATTCTTTTAATTCTTTTTTAAAATCCATTTTTATCTTTTCAAGTTCAGATAGAATTTTTGGCAATATCTTTTTTTGTTTAGGGGTGAGCATTCCCTGACGAAGGAAGAAATAGAGGTCATACCAATCACGTGGCTTAGACCTATCAAGTAGAGCGCTTATTTTTCCATTTATTATTTCTTCTTGAGGAAGATGGATAATATCATAATTAGGAATATATTCATTCGCAATGCTTGAAATTTCTTTTACAACCTTTTGTCTATTTTGGCGGAAAGATATTTCCATTTTAAGTAATATCTTAAATGTTAAAAATGATAATACTGTTTTAGCTAAATATCCACCAGTTGTTTTTTTGGCTTCATCAATCTCAATATTAAATCCCCAATCAGATAGATTTTTTAGTGTATTGGTTAGAATATTTTCAATTTCAAGATAACTGATGCCATTTATGCCAGTAAAATCTAAATCTTCGGAAAATCTCGGGCTTTGATATATGATTCTTAAAGCAGTTCCTCCCTTAAATAAAAGATTTTCAGATCCTTTTAATCTATATAATTCGGACAAGCAATTATGTTGTGCATATTCTCTGGCAATGATTTGAGGGTTCGTTTGGGCCCTAATAGATAATCTCTTTATCTCTTCTTCTTTTATCATAAACATCGTTTAATAATTTTATCAACGAAATTTTTTCAAACAATTTAGCATAATGAAGCAACTTTTTCTTTTTTAAACCACTAACATCTATGCGATCATAGATAGCTTTTTTCCCGAGAGAAACAAAATAAAGATAGTCAATAAAAGCTTTTTCTGGTTCAGCTATCAGGACGATATTCTTGTCTAGCGTTTGTTTTGTATAACCAGTAAAAGCTATTTTTTTGATTTTATTATATGAATAAGATACATTATTAACAATAAATTTGCGAGTTGTTTTTGTCGTAACCGAGGTCACAGAATAAACTGTTTCTGCGATAATATGATGATACATCATTGCGTATTCCAACGAAACATAAGACGGCGAATAAATTCTATTAGCAATTTCAAATTCGGAAGGGAAGTGATGTTTAAGGGCATAAAAGCCATTTTTTAATTTAATAAAAAATCCTTTCTTCAGATTATAGTTTATAAAAAAAGTAGCACTATCACGTGATACATTAAAAATTTGTCTAAATTCTAAAGGAGAGAATATCAAAATACCTCTTTCTAACAGTTCTTCTTCTACCATAAAACAGCTTAATGTCTTTTGTTTCCTTTCTTTTTTCATTTCAGTTTCTTTAGTTTATTATAAAATAAATGAAATGGTTATTTATATTATATAACAGTAAAATTTTTTGTCAAACAAAATGCACGGGTTTACCCCGTGCAAAAGACCCCAGTGGTCAAAAACGTTAACATCATAAAATCCCAATCCCCAAGCACCTATTTTATATCCAATAATTCTTTTATTTTTTCTTGATTCATCTCCAATAAAGCTTGTTCAAATTCTTTTAAGATTCTCTCCATATCATCTCCATTATTATCTAAATGGGAAATAAATATCTTTTCATGTTTAGTGGGGGATTCATTGGCAGTTATGATTTCTTCAAACAGTTTTTCTCCTTGTCTAATACCCGTAAAAACAATTGGAACATCAACGTCTGGTTTGTATCCTGCTAAACGGATCATTTCTTTAGCTAAGTCTAATATTTTTACTGGTTGACCCATATCTAACACGAAAACTTCTCCTCCTTGACCAATAGCTCCTGCCTGCATTATCAAGAGACAGGCCTCGCTAGTAATCATAAAATACCTCTTCATTTCTGGGTCAGTTACTTCTACAGGCCCTCCTTTTTTGATTTGTTTTTCAAATATAGGAACTACACTCCCTTGGCTTCCCAAAACATTTCCAAACCTTACCGCACAAAATTTTGTAGAGGGGACTGTCCCGGGGACTGGCTCCGAAGGTGCCTGTCCCCATTTATTATTTAACCAGACACATACTTTTTCACACATTCTTTTGCTGGCTCCCATAACAGAAGTGGGATTTATGGCTTTGTCAGTGGAAACCATGACGAATTTTTCTGTATTATATTTCAAAGCTGCTTGGCCGATTGTTAAGGTCCCAAAAATATTATTTTTTACTGCTTCGTCTGGGTCGTCTTCCATCATTGGCACATGCTTATATGCGGCCGCATGGAAAATAACATTAGGGTGGAATTTTTCAAATATTTTATCTATCTTGTTTTTATCGCAGATATCAACCAAAGCGAAATTTAGTGGGTTTTCTGCTAAAGATGAATTTTTCCACAATTTATTTAAATCTCTTTTTAAGTAAAAAAGAGCAGTTTCTCTTTGGTCCAATGCAATTAGCTTTCTTGGTTTAAATTTTAAAATTTGTTCACATAAAACAGAGCCAATAGATCCGGCAGCGCCAGTGACTAAAACAATTTTATCTGTAATGTATTCTTTAATGGCATAGGTATCTATTTCAATCGGGTCTCTACCCAGCAAGTCCTCAATTGAGATTTCTCTTAAATTACTCAAGCTCACCTTTTCCTCTAAAATTTCTTTTGTTCCGGGCAAAATCTTTATCTTTTCAATTTTTGCTTGTCGGGCTAACTCCACGGTTTCTTTTATAACCTTGGGTGGAGCAGATGGTATAGCAATAATAATTTCTTTAATTCCTTCTCGAGAAATAATTTCAGGAAGCTCTTTGATTTTTCCTAAAACCTTAATCCCATGTATCAATACACCCTGTTTCATGGGATTGTCATCAATAAATCCCTTTAAGGAATATGGTATATTAGGAGTAGCAATGATATGTCGAGCTAGTTTTTCTCCAGCATCTCCAGCACCAATGATTAAAATTTTATTTTTATTCTCGCCATTTCCTTTTGATTTATTCTTAAAGCCGTAGAGATATATTCTTTTAGCAAAACGTAATGCGCCAGTAGTAAAAAGGGCGATAGAGGCGGAAATAAAGACAATAGAGCGGGGGAATCCTTGAAACATGTCGTGATCTTTAAGAAGAAAAAGAATTGCTCCCAAAGAAGCAAAACTTAATATAATAGCTCTTCCTAATTTAATAATCTCTCTGATACTGATAAAAGACCAAGAGATAGAATATAATTTTTCTACAGTAAAAAATACTATAGTTAAAGGCACAGCCAATACAGCAAAGGCCTTAATCATTGAAAAATATTGAGGATCAATAGCCCCATCAAAACGAAGTAAAAATCCCAAGAAACAAGATAAAGCTATTAATATTGTATCACAAAGCAAAAAGAATATGGTCTTCTTTAAAGTTGTTTTATGAAATATTTTATTTTTTAGAGATGCAGATTTCATAAATTAAATATCTCTTATTATTTTAGATTATTTATCCAAAAGGTCAATGTTTTTTATGCTGTTTTTTCTACGAAAAATGGACTATAGGAAGCATTTCTTATAGTCCATTGTATGAAAGATTTTCATTTTTGATGTTCTTTTTGAAGTTTTTGAAATTCAGAGAGAGAAAATGTGTCATGTGTTTTAGTGTTTTCGGGATCAAAAGTGGTGTTTGCAATCACCGCTAACCCTGTTCCTTCTTCTAACACTTTGTAAGAATGAAGAATGAAAGGTGATAGCCAGATCCCATTCTGAGGGGCAAGAATTGTGATTTTTTTCTTCCCAGAGAGATCTTCACACTCCCATTGCACAGACCCTTCTGTAGCGAAGACAATTTCTTGTCTTATTCTATGGAATTCTCCTCCTCCGACTTGTCCTTTGGGAAGGCTCCTGACACTGTAATATCTCAGTCCTCTGATGTCTGGAATATTTTTCAGCTCTTTGTCATCCCATCTGAGAAATCTTTTCATGTCAATTTCGTAAGGGAAGGAGAAAAGAACCATTAAATTGCCCTCGCTCTTCGTTCTCCATGGCCCGCGAGTTTCAATCTCTTGAACATCTTTAATAGAAAAATGTATTTTCACCTGTACCTCCTTGGCACTTTTATATTATTACTCTCAATATAGCAGATTCACGGATTTTGTCAATATCACTCAGATTCAAAAAATATAAACGTCAGTCGTTAAAGAGGAGCGAAGCGATGGGAAAACGTCTGACGTTGACGTTAAAAAGTCCCCACTTGGTCGGCGGAACGCACTCCTCTGGGGTCAACATTAATAAAATCAAGCTTTATCTCTTAAAGACATGTATTTTTTTCTGGACTTTATTGTCCGTTGTCCTCTTTGAGAATTTTTAATGTTTCTATTACCGATTGGTTTTTTGTTGGCAAATATATCACCCGTTCTTTGTACATATTTTTGAGTGCAGTAAAAAATTCATCGCCCCAAGAAGGAGCAAGTGAAATAATGTCAGAAAAATCAATTTCCACTATGTTAACGTTTGGGTCAAGGGTGGGACGAATTGCCGCAAAAGCTTCTTTGCCCTCGGGACGCGAAGTCAATACTCTGCCAAATTTTTTAAGTTCTATTCGCATAATAATTAATATGTTATCACGGTCAAGGTGCCGCGTATATATTTATCTGCCAAACCAACCTTTAGAATGCCGTTTTGCTTGGCAATTTCTGCTACAGAAGTACCCGACTGCAAAGAAACGCCTATTGGATTTTTGGTTGCGATATTATTAACAAATTTTAATCCGTTTCCTCTTCGTTCCGGAAAACGTCCGGAAATATGTTCAGTAAATGCCACAGACAAGGCCATTATATCGTCTTTTAAATCAGGTCGTACACGAAGAAGGGTCGCCCGAATTCCTATACCTCGGTCAGCAAGGACGATAATCCGCTTATTCATATCGCTGGCAAAAAAAATACCAGGTATATCTGGCCAATTGCCAAAGTTGTGATCAAATGAGTTATTACCAATCTCACCTGTTATTGCGATAATTAAGGAAGTTAAAGTTTTTGTGGTTGGATTGCGGTCAAGGTCAAAAGCCATTCTATCAAGTCGTGCTTTGAAAATATCTTGTGTGTAGCAGTAGTAATCTGACAACAACTCTGAAGCTGTTTGGCTTCCGGCCCAAATACTGGCAATCGCCCTAAGGTCAGATACAAAATTCTCCAATTGTTCCTTAGAATAATAACGATGACCGCCGGAGCTTTTGAGTGCTTTAAGTTTTCCTTTTGAATCCCAACGCCTTAAGGTGTCTATTGAAATCCCCAAAAACTTTGCTGCTTCACTTATAGCTAAAAGATTTTTATTTTTTTCCATAATATATACCTGAATAATATTGTACAAAATCTATGCAAATATGTCAATATCTGTGCAAATATGTCAATATCTGTGCAATATAATAAAAAAACTTCATAATCTTTAAAGAAAAGTTTCTAAGACCCTAATGGTGGGCATTAGACGTCAGTCGTTAAGGAGGAGCGTAGCGACGGGGAAACGTCTGACGTCAACATTAATTACTTTCCTTTATCTGGGGTCAACATTAATATAATTATTTATTAAATAATTTTTTTTGTGGATTGGTTGACTGAATATATTTTTGAATTAATCTGAACAAATATCTAATATCCTTAAATGCTTTTTTTAAATCTGCTTGACTAATATGTTCGTCAGCACTGTAAATAAAATGATGCCGTTTTCTACGCATTGTGTCCAGAAAGTTAAACAAGTCTTTTAAATTTTGTTCAAGTAAGTTTTCTGATATCTGTAGAAGGGTAACATGTTGAGACCTGCCCTTAGTTCTTATCCCTTTGCTAACAAGTAGGGCTCTAAGAATTTTTATGCCAGCATGATAAAGTATGGTAAAACTCCATTTTATATTAATTTCAGCATTTTTTTCTGCAAAAGATATATCTTCTTCCGCACTTTTCAGTAATTTATAGGTTTCTGAAAAATTTATTGGGATTTTTTCTAATTTATTTTCCCTTAATAATTGTTCTAATGTATTCATCGACATTATTGATTAAATTAATTTTAGGCGATTCTACAACAGTTCTGACAAAATAATTATCTTTTAATTTTTTCGCAAATTCTTTTTCATTGTAGATAATAAAATCAATTTCTCTATTTAATTTTTTTTCAATATTTTTTAGAGATTTTAGCGTTTGAGTATAATTGGGGCTGCCAATTATCATTAAATCAATATCACTTTTTTCGTTTTCAATGCCTTTCGCGTAGGAGCCATAAATAAAAGATAGTTTTATGTTTTTTATTTTTTTTAATATTTGTTCAAGAACACCTTTGATTCCAGTGGTTTTAAAAATAATATTTTTAAGTTCAGAATAAAATGGAAAATCTTTATTTAGTTTGTAATACTTATTATTTCCCCTTAAATATTCTTCAAAAAGGCCTATTTTTTTTAAAGAAATTAGTTCTCTTCTAACAGAAGTAATGTTTTCTTTAATTAATTTTTCAATTTCTCGCAAATAAAAATCTTTCTCTGGATTAGTAAAAAACAGGGTTAGCAGTTTAACGCGAGTATTAGAAGAAAATAATGCTTTTAGCATAAGTTTGTGTTAAAAATGTATACAATTGTATTATTATTGTATACAAACGCTATTTTTTTGTCAAGATAATTTAATCAAAAAAAGACCCCAGTAGTGAGCGGAACGCGCTCCCTGACGTCAACATTAATTACTTTCCTTTATCTGGGGTCAATATTAAATAGAATGTGGAAGTCCAACTTCAACAATTAAAGACATTCCTTTAATTTTTTGACAACATAATCAATTTGTTTTTCTGTCAAATTACTATAAAAGGGGAGGGCAATGGTTTTGTCGGATATTCTTTCTGCAATAGGAAAATCTCCTCGTTTATATCCAAACATTTTTTTATATAAGGGTTGCAAATGAATGCATTGGAAATAATTACTACAACTAATTCCTTGTCGTCGCAATTCGTTCATAATTTTGTCACGATCTCGGGCAACTTGTACTTGTATAACATAGACGAACCAAGATATTTTCGCATAAGGGGCAACATAAGGGAGAGTGATTCCTTCTATATCCTTTAATTTTTTGTTATATAACTTAGCCACTCTATCTCTTTTTCCTAAGATTTCTTTAATTCTAGAGAGCTGGGCAATCCCTAAAGCAGCGTTTATGTCACTCATTCTATAGTTATATCCTAAATAACTATGATTAAGCCATTGTCCGTTTTCCACTTTTCTGCCTTGATTGGTCAGGGCTTGACAGTAGTTAGCTATCTTCTGGTCATCAGTAAGGATTATTCCTCCTTCACCAGTAGTCATTTGTTTATTTGGATAAAAGGCAAAAGTAGATATATCTCCAAAGCTCCCGCATTTTTTTCCTTTATATTCCGCTCCGATTGCTTCACAGCTATCTTCAATAATCTTTAGTTTATATTTCTTTGCTATTTTTAAAATAGGATTCCAATCTACAGGATGCCCGAAAATATCAACAATCACCATTGCTTTCGTTTTTTTAGTTATGGATTTTTCAATCTTCAAAACATCAATGTTTAATGTTTTTGGATCAATATCTACAAAAATTGGTTTAGCTTCTTCAAATAAAGCACAATTGGCAGAAGAAATAAAAGAAAAAGGAGAGGTGATTACTTCATCTCCTTTTTTAACACCCAAAGCTTTGATAGCTAAGTGAAGTCCAGATGTTCCTGAGTTAGTGGCAATGGCATGTTTGCGGCCAGCAAATTTGGCCATATTTTTCTCAAATTCTTTTAGTTTAGGACCTAAAGCTAAATTAGGAGTTTTTAAAACCTCTAAAACAGCATCCCTCTCTTTTTTAGTAATATCAGGGTTTGATAATGGAATTTTCATAATAAATAATAATT